>NZ_JBIAIN010000011.1:0-264396 GCF_042871445.1 Streptomyces sp. NPDC005794 | reverse complement strand
TCGACACACCCCACCCAACGCCACACCACCGGTCCGGGACACGCCCGGACCGGTCACATCATACGAATCAACGACCCGCGAAGTCCGGGCCTAGAGCCGTGTCGAGGGTCGGCGGAAGGACGGCGGCTGACGGCAGGGCGCTCTCGGCAGCCGCCGGATCCGCGGCTCGGTCAGCGCCCGAGGGCCTTGCGCAGCTGTTCCTTGTTCATCGAGGAACGGCCCTCCACGTTGCGCTTCTTGGCCTCCTCGTACAACTGGTCCCTGGTCGGCCCCTCCGCTCCGCTGTGGGAGCGCTGTCCACCGCGCTCGGAGGACGATTTGGGGTCCCGGAGGGACGTCCGGCTCGCGGTCCTGGACTCGCCCGAGCGGGCGCGCTCCTTGTTGACGGTGCGCGCCGCGATCTCCTCGGCGCGCTTCGTGGATGTGCCGCGCTTCTCGGCACCCTCCTTGATGTGCTCGTACTGACGTTCGCGCTTGGAACTGGATCCTGCGGGCATGGGCGCCGCTCCTCACTGTCGGACGACGGTGGTGCACCGCCGCACCCACTACCCCACACCCTCCTGGGTACGCCTGCCGGGCGGGCGATCCGAACGGGGCACGGGGGCAGGCACACCTCCGGCCGTGCGCGTCGCGGAACGTGGCCGTCGAGATGCAGGCGGGCCCGGTCGCTGATTCGCTTGACGGTGTCCGCTCCCCCCACAGATCCAGGAGTGATCATGAGTGTTGCAGGTGAGTCCGGCGGCCGCGCCCAGCAGCTGCGTGCCAAGGCACAGGAACTGAACGAGGCCGCGGAACGCGCCACCGATCCCGAGCAGCGGCAGCGGCTGCAGGACAAGGCCCGCCGCCTGCGGGAGCAGAGCGAGCAGGAGAGTTCCATGCGCGACCGCGGCATGGACCCGATGGTGTAGGTCCGGCGCCCCTCGCTGCCGGTGGTCCTCACGCGTGCGGGAGGATCACCGGCAGAAGCATGCCCAGCCCACCGATCCCCCACGGAGCCGGAACGCCGATGTCCACCCCCCATGATCCGTACGTCCGGGTGCGCGGCGCGCGCGAGCACAACCTCCGCGACGTGGACGTCGACATCCCGCGCGACACACTCGCGGTCTTCACCGGCGTCTCGGGCTCGGGAAAGTCCTCCCTCGCCTTCGGGACGATCTACGCGGAGGCCCAGCGCCGCTACTTCGAGTCCGTCGCGCCGTACGCCCGCCGGCTGATCCATCAGGTCGGGGCGCCCGATGTCGGTGAGATCACCGGCCTGCCGCCCGCCGTGTCGTTGGAGCAGCGCCGGTCGGCACCCGGATCACGCTCCTCGGTGGGTACGGTGACCACACTGTCCAACTCCCTGCGCATGCTCTTCTCGCGGGCCGGCGAGTATCCGCCGGGTGCCGAGCGGCTCGACTCCGACTCCTTCTCACCGAACACGGCGGCCGGCGCGTGCCCCGAGTGCCACGGCCTGGGGCGGATCCATCGCACCACCGAGGAACTGCTCGTACCGGACCCGTCGTTGTCGATCCGGGCGGGGGCGATCGCGGCGTGGCCGGGGGCCTGGCAGGGCAAGAACCTGCGCGATGTGCTGGACGCGCTCGGGTACGACATCGAGCGTCCGTGGCGGGAGTTGGAGCCCACGGACCGCGCATGGATTCTGTTCACCGACGAGCAGCCCGTGGTGACGGTCCATCCGGTACGCGACGCGGGCCGTATCCAACGCCCGTACCAGGGTACGTACATCAGTGCGCGCCGCTATGTGATGCACACGTTCGCCGATTCCAGGAGCCGGACGCTGCGGGCGAAAGCGGAGCGCTTCCTGACAAGCGCTCCGTGTCCGGTGTGCGGCGGCGGCCGGCTGCGGCCGGAGGCCATGGCGGTCACCTTCGCCGGCCGTACGATCGCCGACTTCGTCGCGCTGCCCCTCACCTCCCTCACCGAGGTGCTGCTGGAGGCGGGCGGCGGGAGTGACACGGCGCGGGTGCTCACGGCCGACCTGCTGGCACGCATCGAGCCGGTCACCGAGCTGGGCCTGGGGTATCTCAGCCTCGACCGTACGGCCCCGACGCTGTCCTCGGGCGAGCTGCAGCGGCTGAGGCTCGCCACGCAGCTGCGGTCGGGGCTGTTCGGCGTCGTCTACGTCCTGGACGAGCCGTCGGCGGGCCTCCACCCCGCCGACACGGAGTCCCTGCTCGGTGTGCTCGGCAGGCTCAAGCAGGCGGGGAACTCGGTGTTCGTGGTGGAGCACCAGATGGATGTGGTGCGGCAGGCCGACTGGCTGGTGGATGTGGGACCGCTGGCGGGCGAGCACGGAGGCCGGGTCCTGCACAGCGGCCCTCCGGCGGAACTGGCGGGGGTGGCCGCGTCGGCGACCCGGCGGTTCCTCTTCGACGAGGGCCCGGCGCCGGCGCGCGAGCCGCGCACCCCGTCCGGCTGGATCACGCTGCGCGGTGTGGACCTGCACAATGTGCGCGGCGTCGACGCCGCGTTCCCGCTCGGTGTGCTGACTGCGGTCACCGGAGTGTCGGGGTCGGGCAAGTCGACCCTCGTCGGCCAGGTGCTGGCGGGTGTACTCGCCGACCGGCGGTCGGCGGAGACCGCGGAGGATCCTGCCGCGCCGGTGGCGCGGGGCTGTACGTCGGCGGAGGGACTGGAGGCGGTGGACCGGCTCGTGCAGGTCGACCAGCGGCCCATCGGCCGTACGCCCCGGTCCAACCTGGCCACGTACACGGGGCTGTTCGACGTCGTGCGGAAGCTGTTCGCGGACACGGAGACGGCACGGGCCCGGAAGTACCGGGCGGGCCGCTTCTCGTTCAATGTGGCGGGCGGGCGGTGCGAGACCTGTCAGGGCGAGGGCTTCGTCTCGGTCGAGCTGCTCTTCCTGCCCAGTACGTACGCTCCCTGCCCGGACTGTCATGGCGCGCGCTACAACCCTCGGACGCTGGAGGTGACCCTGCGCGGACTCACGATCGCCGAGGTGCTGGACCTGACGGTGGAGGCGGCGGCCGGGTTCCTCGCCGGGACTCCGGCTGCCGAGCGCAGTCTGCGGGCCCTGCTGGATGTGGGGCTCGGCTATCTGCGCCTGGGCCAGCCGGCTACGGAGCTGTCGGGTGGTGAGGCACAGCGGATCAAGCTGGACACGGAGCTGCAGCGCGCCCGGCGGGGGCACACGCTCTATCTGCTGGACGAGCCGACTACGGGGCTGCATCCAGCCGATGTGGACGTGCTGATGCGGCAGTTGCACGGCCTGGTCGACGCGGGGAACACCGTGGTGGTCGTGGAGCACGACATGGCGGTGGTGGCCGGTGCGGACCGGGTGATCGACCTGGGGCCCGGCGGCGGTGACCGGGGCGGCCGGATCGTCGCCACCGGCACACCGCGGGAGGTCGCCCGCGCGGCGGGGAGCCGTACGGCCGCGTACCTGGCGAAGGCGCTGCGGACGGGCTGACTCCCCGCGGCGGGGACGGGATCAGCGGCGGACCTTGCGGTTGGCGCGCAGCCACTCCTTGTTCATCGCGGTGATCGACGGCAGCGGGATGCCCTTGGGGCAGGCCGTGGCGCACTCCCCGGTGAGGGTGCAGCCGCCGAAACCCTCGTCGTCCATGGTGGCGACCATGTCGAGCACCCGGGTCTCGCGCTCGGGCGCCCCCTGCGGGAGGACGTTGAGGTGGTTGACCTTGGCGGAGGTGAAAAGCATCGCCGAGCCGTTCGGGCAGGCGGCGACGCAGGCACCGCAGCCGATGCACTCGGCGTGTTCGAAGGCCGAGTCGGCGTCCGGCTTGGGCACCGGGGTGGCGTGCGCGTCGGGCGCCGTACCGGTGGGGGCGGAGATGTATCCACCGGCCTGGATGATCCGGTCGAAGGAGGAGCGGTCGACGACGAGGTCCTTGACGACCGGGAAGGCCGAGGCGCGCCAGGGCTCGATGTCGATCGTGTCGCCGTCGTCGAAGGACCGCATGTGGAGCTGGCAGGTGGTGGTCCGCTCCGGGCCGTGGGCGTCGCCGTTGATGACGAGGCTGCACGCCCCGCAGATGCCTTCGCGGCAGTCGTGGTCGAAGGCGACGGGCTCGTCCCCGCTGAGGATGAGTTCCTCGTTGAGGGTGTCGAGCATCTCCAGGAACGACATGTCCTGCGAGATGCCGTCGACTTCGTAGGTGGCCATGGCGCCGGGCGCCTCGGCGTTCTGCTGGCGCCAGACGCGCAGGGTGAGCTTCATGCGTAGCTCCGCTGAGTGGGGTGGACGTACTCGAAGACGAGGTCTTCCTTGTGCAGGACGGGAGCGTCGCCGGTGGTGCTGAACTCCCAGGCCGCGGCGTAGGAGAACTCCTCGTCGCGGCGGGCGGCTTCGCCGTCCGGGGTCTGCGACTCCTCACGGAAGTGGCCGCCACAGGATTCAGCGCGGTGCAGGGCGTCGAGGCACATGAGCTCGGCGAGCTCCAGGTAGTCGACGACGCGGTTGGCCTTCTCCAGCGACTGGTTGAACTGTTCACCGGTGCCGGGCACCTTGATGCGGCGCCAGAACTCCTCGCGGATCTGCGGGATCCGGTCCAGCGCCTTGCGCAGCCCTTCCTCGGTGCGGGCCATCCCGCAGAACTCCCACATGAGTTCACCGATCTCCCGGTGGAAGGAGTCCGGGGTGCGGTCCCCGTCGACCGCGAGGAGCAGGTTGAGCCGGTCCTCGGTCTCCGCGACGGCCTCCGTGACGGCGGGATGGCCTGCGTCGATCTCCTCGGTGTGCGGGTTGCGGGCCAGGTAGTCGTTGATGGTGGACGGCAGGACGAAATAGCCGTCGGCCAGGCCCTGCATCAGCGCGGAGGCGCCGAGACGGTTGGCGCCGTGGTCGGAGAAGTTGGCCTCACCGATGGCGAAGAGACCGGGGATCGTGGTCTGGAGGTCGTAGTCGACCCAGAGCCCGCCCATCGTGTAGTGCACGGCCGGGTAGATGCGCATCGGTGTCTCGTACGGGTTCTCCGCGGTGATCCGCGCGTACATGTCGAAGAGGTTGCCGTACTTCTCCTCGACCTTCTTCCTGCCCATGCGCGCGATGGCCTCGGCGAAGTCGAGGTACACGCCCTGGCCGCCGGGGCCGACGCCGCGGCCCTCGTCGCAGACGTTCTTCGCGGCGCGGGAGGCGATGTCGCGGGGCACGAGGTTGCCGAAGGCCGGGTAGATGCGCTCCAGGTAGTAGTCCCGCTCGTCCTCGGGGATCTGGCCGGCGGGCCGGTCGTCGCCCTTGGCCTTCGGGACCCAGATGCGGCCGTCGTTGCGCAGGGATTCACTCATCAGCGTCAGCTTCGACTGGTGGTCGCCGGTGCGCGGGATGCAGGTGGGGTGGATCTGGGTGAAGCAGGGGTTCGCGAAGTAGGCGCCGCGGCGGTGGGCGCGCCAGATCGCCGTGGCGTTGGAGTTCATGGCGTTCGTCGACAGGTAGAAGACGTTGCCGTAGCCGCCGCTGGCCAGGACGACCGCGTCGGCGAAGTACGTGTCGGTCTTCCCGGTGACCAGGTCGCGGGCCACGATGCCGCGGGCCTTCCCGTCGACGACGATCAGGTCGAGCATCTCGGTGCGGGAGTGGAGCTCGACGTTGCCCGCGGCGATCTGGCGCGAGAGCGCCTGGTAGGCGCCGAGGAGGAGCTGCTGCCCCGTCTGGCCGCGGGCGTAGAAGGTCCGGGAGACCTGGACGCCACCGAAGGAGCGGTTGTCGAGGAGCCCTCCGTACTCGCGGGCGAAGGGGACGCCCTGGGCGACGCACTGGTCGATGATCTCCACCGAGATCTGGGCCAGGCGGTGGACGTTGGACTCGCGGGCGCGGAAGTCGCCGCCCTTGACGGTGTCGTAGAAGAGGCGGTGCACCGAGTCGCCGTCGTTGCGGTAGTTCTTGGCGGCGTTGATCCCGCCCTGAGCGGCGACGGAGTGGGCCCGCCTGGGTGAGTCCTGGAAGCAGAACTGGACGACGTGGTAGCCCTGTTCGGCGAGCGTCGCGCCGGCCGAGCCGCCGGCCAGGCCGGTGCCGACGACGATGACGGTGTGTTTGCGGCGGTTGGCCGGGTTGACGAGCTTCGCCTCGAAGCGGCGGGTGTCCCAGCGCTCGGCGACGGGACCCCCGGGCGCCTTGGCGTCGACGACGGGCTCGCCGGTGCGGTAGTTCGTGTAGTCGCTCATGTCAGCTCACCACTCCGGTCATCACGGCGACGGGCACGGACACGAAGCCGGCCGTCAGCACCACTGCGAGGACAGTGGCGAGGGTCTTCAGGACGCGGTCCCGGGTCGCGCTGCCCACGCCGAGGGTCTGCGCCGCACTCCAGAATCCGTGCTGGACGTGCAGTCCCAGGGCGAGCACGGCGACGATGTAGATCACGTTGCCGTACCAGGTCGAGAAGGTGTCGAGCACGTTCTGGTAGGGGTGGCCGGACTGGAATCCGCCGGTGTGCACGGTGCCGGTCGTCAGGTCGAGGATGTGCCACACGATGAACAGCGCGAGGATGACGCCGCCGTAGCGCATGGTGCGCGTGGCGTAGCTCGAGCGCGCCTTCTTGTGGACGTACGCGGTCGGGCGCGCCCTGAGGTCACGGCGGCTCAGCTGGTACGCGGAGACGGCGTGCAGGACGACGGCCGCGACGAGCACCACGCGGACGATCCAGAGCGCCCACTCGTAGTGCAGGAAGGGCTCGCCGAGGGTCCGGAGCCAATGGGCGTAGTGATTGAACTCGTCTGATCCGAAGAAGATCTTCAGGTTGCCCAGCATGTGGACCACCAGATAACCCAGCATGATCAGGCCGCTCACAGCCATGATCGTCTTCTTCCCGACGGACGAGTCCCAGAGCGTACGCGTCATGGACGGCCGTCGGTCCGCCCGCGTTGCCAATGCCATGAACACGACGCTAGAGGCGAAGGGCATCATCAGTCCAAGACATGAAATGACTCATCTCCATAGGCAGTCCCTATGACGTTCGCTATCGTCGGCTTCATGCACTTCCAGCAGCTCGCCTACTTCGTGGCCGTGGCAGAGGCCAGGCACTTCACCCGGGCCGCCGAAGCGGTGCACGTGTCGCAGCCCTCGCTCTCCCAGCAGATCAAGGCCCTGGAGAACGAGCTGGGTGCCGAGCTGTTCAGCCGGGCGCGCGGCAACATCGCACTGACCGACGCGGGCGAGGCGCTGCTGCCGCTCGCCCGCAGGATCCTGGCGGACGCGGACACCGCACGGCACGAGGTGCAGGAGCTGGTCCAGCTGCGCCGGGGACGGATCAGGCTCGGCGCCACCCCGAGTGTCTGCACCGGCCTGCTGCCCGATGTGCTGCGCGCCTTCCACGGCGCGCACCCGGGGATCCAGCTCCTGATCGAGGAGGGCGGCTCCCACGACCTCGTGCGGCAGCTGGCCCGGGGCGCTCTGGATCTCGCGCTGCTCGTGCTGCCGCTGCCCGCCGCCTCGCCCGCGCTCACCACGGTGGAGCTGTTGCACGAGGACCTGGTGGTGGTGTCGTCGGCCTCACGGCAGGCACCCGGGCGGAAGGGCTCCGTACACGTCGCCGACCTGGAGAACGAACCGCTGGTGATGTTCCGCCATGGCTACGACCTGCGGGAGCTGACCGTCGCCGCGTGCCGGGCGGAGGGCTTCGAGCCGTCGTTCACCGTGGAGGGCGGCGAGATGGACGCCGTACTGGGCTTCGTGCGGGCAGGCCTCGGGATCGCCGTCGTACCCCGCATGGTCGCCGTGCGGGCCGGCCAGGACCTGCGGACGACGCCACTTGCCTCACCGGGCCTGCGGCGCACGATCGCGCTGGCGCACCGCAGCGACGTCGAACCGCCGCGTGCGGCGCGCGAGCTGCAGCGGATGCTGCTGGGTGCGGGGCCTGCGGCCGTGCCCTCGGCCGCCGACGGGCCGGGCCCGGCCGGCGGCTGAGGGCGGCACCTTCAGACCGCGTCCGCCAGCAGCAGCGAGTGGATCCGGTCCGGGGCGCCCGGCCGCGCGTAGTACCAGCCCTGGGCGGTGTCACAGCCGATCTGACGCAGTTGGTCGGCCTGGGCGCCGGTCTCGACACCTTCCACCGTGACCGCGAGGTCCAGGCTGTGGGCGAGCGACACGATGCCCTCGACGATCTTCAGATCGACCGGGTCGGCCGGGTGGTGCTGCATGCCACGGGTGAAGGAACGATCCAGCTTGAGCACGCTCACCGGCAGGCGGCGGAGGTTCGCCAGATTCGAGTAGCCGGTGCCGAAGTCGTCCAGCGCGATGTCGACGCCCATCTCCGCCAACTGGCGCAGCGGCTTGAGCAGATCGTCGTCCGCGCCGATCAGCGCGGACTCGGTGACCTCCAGACAGAGTGCGCCGGGCTCCAGACCGGAGCGTTCCAGCACGTCGACGGTCTCGGCGACCAGCCCCGGGTGCTGCAGCTGGGTCGGCGAGAGGTTGACGTTGATCCGCAGGGGGCCGCCGTCGGTGTGACGTTCCTGCCAGAAGTTCGCCTGGCGGACGGACTCCTCCAGGACCCAGCGGCCGAGCGGAACGATCAGCCCGGTGTGCTCGGCGAGCGGGATGAACCGGTCCGGACCGAGCACTCCGTGCTGCGGATGGCACCAGCGCACCAGTGCCTCCGCGCCGTGCACACTGCCGTCCCCGAGGTGCACCAGCGGCTGGTACTCGATGAAGAACTCGCCGCGGTCCAGCGCCGTGGGCAGCGCCGTGGTCAGTCCGTGCCGGGTGATGGCGCGGGCGTCGGCCTCGGCGTCGGCGAGCGCGAAACGGTTCCCGCCCGCCGCCTTGGCCCGGTACATCGTGATGTCGGCGCTGCGCAGCACCTCGGCGGCGGTGCGCTCTCCCGACGGGCCTTCGACGACGCCGACTGATCCGCGTACCGTCAGCTCGCGGCCGTCGAGACGGACGGGCGTGGCGAGCGCCAGGAGGATGCGTCCGGCCAGCTCGTGGACCTCGTCCTGGGTACGCGGTCCGGTCGTGAGGGCCACGAACTCGTCACCGCCTAGCCGCGCGACCATCTCGCCGGGGGCGGTCGCACAGCTCTGCAGCCGGTCCGCGATTTCGACCAGGAGCCGGTCCCCCGCCGCGTGACCCAGGCTGTCGTTGATCGCTTTGAAACCGTCCAGGTCGAGATAGCAGAGCCCGAAGCGCATGCCCTCCCTGGGCGCGAGGGCCTTCTCCAGACGCTCGAAGAACAGCGTGCGGTTGGGCAGGCCGGTCAGCGCGTCATGGGTCGCCTCGTAGCGCAGCCGCAGATTGAGCAGCCGCCGTTCGGTGGTGTCCTCCATGAGGGCCAGCTGGTACTCCGGCCGCCCCTCCGAGTCCCGCAGCAGCGAGACGGTGAGATTGGTCCACAGGACGGTGCCGTCGTTCCGGTAGTACGGCTTCTCGACGCTGTAGTGCTCACGCTCGCCGCGCACCAGCTCGTCGTAGTACTTCCATACGTACGGCGAGTCCTCGGGGTGCACCCACTCGTTCAGCTTGTGGCTGCGGACGTGGTTCTCCAGGCCGCCGAACATCCGGGTGAGGGTGTCGTTGATCTCCAAAATGTTGCCTTCGAGGTCGGCGATGCCGATTCCGATGGCGGCGTCCTTGAACACGGCGCGGAAGCGTGCCTCGGTGGCGTGCAGCGCCTGCTCCGCGTCCGAGCGGGCGGCGAACGTCGAGCGGGCGATCGCCTCCTGCTCGGCAAGGGTCCGCTCACGCAGCGCCTGGGTGAACCCGCCGGCGAGCGCGTGCTGGATCCGCGCGCAACGAGCCCGGCTGTCCTCGGTCGACAGCTCCACCGGCCCGTTGCCGCCGCAGTACAGGACCAGGTAGGAGTCGATGACACCGAGGGTGGAGCTCAGGGCGTCGGGATCGGTGCAGTGTGCCGCGACCAGCGCGGCTCCGACGCCGTGCGCGGGCGTCGCGTCGAAGACCCTGGTGTGCAGGATGGTGCTGAGGTCCCGGGCGAGCGGCAGCAGATGCTCCTCGAACTCCAGGCGGGTCAGGGAGGTGGCCGTGGACGGGAAGATGGCCCGGCTCCAGATGGTGGCGAATCTCCGGAGCCGACCCTCAGGGCCGTCGGGTTCGGCGTCCGGCGTGCCGGACGGCTGGGCGGGAATGTTCACGCCTTGCGCCCAACCCCGGCGAAGCCCGAGAAGGCGAACGGATCTTCCTGAGCGAGCGTCGCCGGGGACTCGGGACGCCACGCGGGCATCGCGACGAGCCCGGGCTCGACCATCTCGTACCCCTCGAAGAAGCGGCTGATCTCCACGCGCGAACGCATGCTCAGCGGGTTGCGGATGGACCGGTAGACATCGACCGCCCCGCCCGCCTCCTCCTGGGCGAGCGGGATCCCCTCGTACGAGGCGTGGGTCACGACCAGCAGGCTGCCGGGAGCCAGCGCGTCGCGCAACTCGGCGACCGCGGCGTACGGATCGTCGGCGTCCTCGACGAAGTGGAGCACCGCCACCAGGAGGAGCGCCACCGGCTTGTCCAGGTCGAGGAATCCGTCGATCTCCGGGTGCGCCAGGATCTCCTGGGGCTTGCGCAGATCCGCCGCGGCGATGACGGCCCGCTCGTTGCCCTCGAGCACCGCACGGCTGTGTGCGACCGCGACCGAGTCGTGGTCGACGTAGGCGATCCGGGCCTCGGGGTCGGCTCCCTGGGCGACTTCGTGCACATTGCCGAAGGTCGGGATGCCGGAGCCTATGTCCAGGAACTGATTGACGCCCGACGCCGTGGCGTAGTGCACGGCCCGCCGCATAAAGGCGCGATTCGCCTGCATGACCTTGGGCAGGCCAGGCACGAACTCCATGGCCTTGCGGGCCGCTTCCCTGTCCACCTCGAAATTGTGCGAACCGCCCAGGTAGAAGTCGTACATGCGAGACACGCTCGGCATCGAGATGTCAATGCCTCGCGGTGCCCAGGCGGGACGCTCCATCGATGTCTCCAACAAGTCGCCACGGTGATCCGGCCATGTTCATGGTCAGTGTTGACCAGAGGCTACTGACCGACCGCCAAGAGAGCGAGTGGAAACGGAAATTAGAGATCCGTTATTGGTCACACACCAGAGGCATGTGCGGCCTGCTCGTCGCTGCGTGTGCGCATTCGACGACGGACCGGAAACAGCAAGCGTTTTCTGCGTTCTACTTGAGGGCTCCGACGAGCTTCGCGTCGGGCAAGACCGCGTTCCATGTGCCGCTGGCACCTTGGCCGTTGACGTCTCCCGGCTCCGCGTCACCGGAGAAGACGCAGAGGGGCCAGCAGTCGAGCGACTGCTGGTGGATGCCGTCCGGACGGTTGAAGGTGACGAATCCCTTCGTGGTGACGCCTGCGACGTCATTCTTCGGTACGGGACCGACGACCGGCCACTTCTTGAGGCGGTCTCCCGTGCACGCGGACTTCATCGGGCACGCCGCGTCCTTCTTGAAGCGGAAAACAGTCAGGCCACGCCTGTCGGCGACGATGTCTCCGAGTTCCGGATCCTCACAGACCGAAAGTCCGGCACGGCCGGCCTGCTCACCGCGGGCGGATACGTCCGCGTTCGGCGCCGCTTTCGCTCCGTCTGGCGAGGCGGCGAACCATGTCCCGCCGACGCCCTGCCCGTTGGCGTCACCGGGCCGGGTGTCCTCGGTACAGCGTTCCGGGCGGGCACGAGGGGCCACGCCCTCACACAGTCACCTGCGCCATGCGAGGTGGACGGTTCGGGTGCGGGGGATCCGTAGCCACCGTCCGAGCCGTAGCCGCTGCCGACTCCCCTTGTTTTCCCTGCCGTTCGTCACCCGAATCCGCGTCTTTCGTGGCCCTGGGCAGGGTCGGCCGACGCCCCGGTGTTCAACGAGAGCCCGAAAAAGTTCCGACGAGCGCAAACGCGAACAGTCCGATGTCCCCTCCATCAGGCGAATCAGCCCCATGCTCGGCGTGTCCGGCAGCTGGAGGGAACATGCTCCCCGCCGTGTACGGATCACTCATAGGGCGGCTGACGGCCGCCACCCTGCTCCTGCTGCTCGCCGTCCCGCTGCCGGCGGCCGGTGACGACTGTGCGGTCGCCTCCATCGGACAAGGGGACGGCTCGTCCGTCGCCGTGGCGGGCGAGGGGCGGTGCGGCGCGGTCATCACCGAGCCAGAACCCCAGCCAGAACCCGAACCCGAGCCCGCGCCACCTCCACCACCTCCTCCCTCGCCTCCCCCGCCTCCGCCTCCTGCACCTCCACCACCTCCTCCCTCGCCTCCCCCGCCTCCGCCTCCTGCACCTCCACCACCTCCTCCCTCACCTCCCCCGCCTCCGCCTGCCCCCACGCCCCCCGAACCGGATCCGGAACCGTCGTCACCACGGCCCACCGTGCGCCCCACCCCAGTGGCCCCGCCACCCGTCGCGCTCCCCGCCTACAGAAAGCCACCGCGCAAGGCACCCCGAACCGGACCGTCACTGGTCTCGCTCACCCTTCTGATCACCGCACCCGCTGTCTTCGCCGTGGCGGTGCTGCGGCCCCGCTCGTCCAGTTGACCGAAGAGGGGAACCCATGTCGGAATGGCTTGTTCTGACCATCGCGATGGCATCGGCATGCGCTGTCGTCCTGACCATCGCCGTCCTCAGCAACCGCCGCCTCGCGGACGACGACGATCCGTCCCAGACCCCCGACGTCATCGAGTACATGACGATGATGATCGGCGTGGTGTACGCGATCGTGCTCGGCCTGGCCATCGCAGGCGTCTGGGAGGGCCGCAGCGCCGCCCAGGAGTCGGTACGTCTCGAGGCACAGGCCCTGCACGAGGTGAGCGCGCGGTCCGCCGTCTACCCGGCCGAGGCCCGCGAACGTATCCGAGCCGACGTCGACGCGTACGTCACTCATGTGATCGGTGACGAATGGAGGTCGATGACGGACCACGGACGCCTCACCGAGGAGGGCACCAGACTTCTCGACCGGGTGCGGGCCGACGTGACGGAGTACAAGCCACGGACGGACCACGAAGGGCAGGCGTACCAGCCCTTGGTGGACCAGGTTGCCGCGGTGGACGACGCGCGGGGGGCCCGGGGGCAGAACGCCGGTGCGACCATGCCGGGAGTCGTCTGGTTCGGTCTGATCACCGGGGCCGTGGTCACGGTCGGGCTGATCTTCACGCTCCAGATCCGGAGAACGTTCCGTGAATTGCTGCTGGCGGGCCTCTTCAGCGTCCTGATCGCGTTCCTGCTCTTCCTGATCTGGGATTTCGACGCCCCCTTCGGCCGGGGCATCTCGGCGACCACGGCTCCCTTCGTGGATCTGTTCCCGCACGCCGCAGGCACATAGGAGCACGCCTGCCCACGCCCCCCTGGGCCGTCCGCCGGGCGGTCCGCCGGCCGGGGGACAAGGCTGCCCCATTCGCCTGACACCGATCGCGGGTGGTATGCGGCACTTCTACTGTTTCGTGCATCGAGGTGCATTTCTCACGTCTCGCGGAAATCCGTTCCGCGGCTGCCCCTCGGGACCCGGAGGATTCACCATGCGCGCGATACGTGTCGCACCCGTCGCCCTGCTGGGCGCCGCCGCCTGCCTACTGACGGCACCGGCCGCATCGGCCGATGTACTCAACGGCGGCACGTCCACCTCGTTCACGCCGACCATCACTCCGTCGACGGTCGCGCCGGGAGGCCGGGTCACGCTCGGCGCCATGGGCTGCAGCACCGATGCGACCGCGTTCTCAGGCGTGTTCGACACGACCACCATCCCGAGCGGGAGGTCTGCCACGGCCACGGTCGACCGGGACGCCAAGCGGGGTGCGGTCTACGAGGTGACCTTCCGCTGCGGCACCACCACGCGGTCGGCCGACCTCACCATCACGAGCGGCGCCACGAGTTCCCCGACGACCGCTCCCACCACGGCCCCCACGACCAGTTCCACCGCCTCCCCCAGCGGCGTACTGGGCGGTCTCGGCGGCAGCGTCGACACGATGGACCCCGCGGAGATCGCCGCCGGTTCCGCGCTGGTGGCGGTCGCCTCGGCCGGCGCCTTCTACGTTCTGCGCAAGCGCCGCACCAGCCGTCAGCACTGACGGTCAGGCATCGCATACAGGCACACGACAGTCGCCCCGGGTCCTCATCCAGGACTCGGGGCGACGGGCGTATCGGACCGGGCAGGAGGTTCGACGCGTCAGATCCCCGCATTGCTCATCCGGCGACGGAGGACGAAGGCCGCGCCGCCGGCGGCTGCCGCCGCGACGAGACCGCCACCGACCTGCATCTCGACGGAGCTGGGGCCCATCGAGCCGCCGAGGCCGCCCTGCGCACCCCGCGAGGGAAGCACCGTGAAGCGGGCCGTCGCGACCGGGTCGCCGCCGTTGCCGCCATTGCCGCCGTTGCCACCCTGGCCGCCGTTGCCGCCCTGGCCGCGCTCGCCGTCATTGCCGTTGCCGTTGCCGTTGCCGCCATTGCCGCCGTTGCCACCCTGGCCGCCGTTGCCGCCCTGGCCGCGCTCGCCGTCGTTGCCGTTGCCGCCGCCCTGACCACCGTCACCTCCCCTGCCGCCGAAGTTGTTGTCGCTGTCGTTGCACTTCACGGACAGGCTGTACTGACCGGGCGTCGCGTTGTCCCGGATGTGCGCCGTGGCGTAGCCGACCCGGCCCGGCGAGAGGTTCACCGTCGGGAACGCGTTCGACCACACCTTGCCGCCGGAGCGGCCGCAGCCCTCCGCGCTGACCTGCATGGTGGCGCCCTGGTGGACCGAGGACGGGTTGACGGTGACATTGGTGGGGAAGTTGCTCGGGTTGCTGCCCGGGCCACCGCCGGCGGTGGCCAGCGGGGCAGCCAGCCCGACCGCCGCGAATGCGGTAGCGGTCACCGCGAGAGCGCGTGAAGCACGCATCTTCTGAACCTCCAGCGGGAAGCGCCCCGGAGTCATGTTCTCCGGGTTCGGTCGACGAGTACGCGTCCCATGACGAACCCTCACCAGATACCGCACATGTCCGCACTTCGGCACTGCTCCACCCCGGTGATCCGACACGCCGTGGGCCGCGTCGGGAATCTGACGGAGCCGCAGGTCACGGACCGTCAGGATTTTTATCCGCTCATTACTCCGAAGAGAAGACGCCGGCGTCGCCGCCCGGTCGGCCGCCACCCGTTCGCCCTTCTCTGATCGCCGCCGCACAGACCCCCGCCTAGCGTGGCGGTGTCGCGACGAAGGGAGAACCATGGGCCGGGACCAGTGGGGCGCCGAGCGGAGCAGACGCACACCATGGGGCGCGATCGCCCTGGTGATGCTCACCGGGCTCGCTCTCATGCGCAACGGCGTGGAGACGTCCCCCGGGCCGCCCCAGCCCGCCGCCGCGGCCTCGGTGGCCGGCCCCCGGGACACCGCGGTGTCCACGCCGGTCGACGGCGAGCCGGTACCGCCGCTTGCGTACGCCCCCGCCGCACGCATCCAGATTCCGTCGATCCAGGTCGACGCGCCCGTCGTCGACGTGAACCTCGACCCGGCCGGCTGGATCGAGGCACCGCCCGCGCAGGACCCGAACCTCGCCGGCTGGTACCAGAACGGCATCGCCCCGGGCCAGCGCGGGACCGCCGTGATGGTCGGCCACGTCGACAACCTCGCCGGTCCTGCGGTCTTCTACGGACTGGGCTCACTCAGCAAGGGCCGGCAGGTCGAGGTCTCCCGCTACGACGGCCGAATCGCGGTGTTCGAGATCTACGGCGTCGAAGTCTTCTCCAAGCACGACTTTCCCGGGGCCCGGGTGTACGGCGACACGGGACACGCCGAACTGCGGGTCATCACCTGCGGCGGGGCCTACTCGAAGGCCGACGGCTACGACGCGAACGTGGTGGTCTTCGCGCGGCTGATCGAGACGCGATAACGGTACGAACCTCTCACACGGCCGTCAGTTGCGGTACGGCACGGTCGGGCGGTAGCCCCTCTCGATGAGCGCGGGGAGGTACCGCCGGAGAGCGGCCACACTCTGGGACCGGTCGCCGCCCGCGTCGTGGGACAGCACCACGACGCCGGGCGCCGCACCCTTCTCGACCCTGCGGACGATGGTGCCGGTGCCCGGCGTCGTCCAGTCCAGCGTGTCGACGGTCCAGGCCATCGGTTCCATGCCCATGGCGGCACCGATCTCGAAGGAATTGCGGTTCCAGGCACCGTACGGGGCCCGGTACCAGAGCGGCGGGGCGCCCAGCGTCTGCTCGATCACCTCGCTGGTGCTGCCCAGTTCGTCGCGGATCTCGCCTCGGGAGAGCTTCGGGATCAGCGGGTGCGACCAGGAGTGGTTGCCGACCACGTGCCCGTCGTCGGCCATCTCACGGAGCAGGTCGCGGTTGTCGGCCGCCATCTCGCCGCAGACGAAGAACATCGCCCGGACGCCGTACCTGCGCAGCGTGGCCAGGATGTCCGGGGTGTACCGCGGGTCGGGGCCGTCGTCGAAGCTGAGCACCATGGCGTCACTCCCCAGTTCGGACAGTTCCTCGAACGGCCGGGTGCGGACGGGCGGCGCGGAGGGGCGGAAGCGGGGCGGCGTGTGCGAGGTCATGGGCCGCAGCCGGTAGGCCCCGGGGGCCGCCTGGGCCCCCGCCGGAGGACCGGCGGCCGGAGCCGGCGGCTCGCCGCCGGGACGTGCGGGCGTCCCGGCCGGATCCGCGGCGACCATGTGCACGGCTGTGGCGGCTCCCAGCGCGAGCGCGAGGCGCAGCAAGGTGCGGCGTTCCGCTGGAATCTGATCATGCTTCATGACCAACTGCTCGCACGGAGTCAGGACCGCACCTGCCGTCGACACCTGATATGAGATGATTTACACCCGATGGATGGAGCGCCTCGGCGTCGCCCGGCGGAGAGATCCCGGGGCCTCGCGGAGGCGCCCGGAGGACGACGGTCGGGAGCGGCTACCCTCAAGGCCGTGACTGACCAGCAACCCCACCGTTTCGAGCGCGGCACGGACGGCCCCAAGGTGATCGTCGCGGGTCTCGACGGGTCCGAGTCCTCGATGCGCGCCGCGGCGTATGCGGCGGGCCTCGCCCGTCGGCAGAACGCGATGCTCGCGCTCGTCTACGTCCAGCCGGTGATGTCGGCCGGCGCCGCGCTGGGAGCCCCGGTCGCCGAAGCGACCGGGGAGGTCGCCGAGGAGTTGGTGAACGAGATCAGGGCCTCGACCGAACGGCTCAAGGACATATGGAATGTCCGATGGGAGTTCCACACGTTCCACGGGGATCCGTACAACGGGCTGGTGACGGCGGCCGACGAGCTGAAGGCGGACGCCGTGGTCGTGGGCGCGTCGGAGTCCGCCGGGCACCGTTTCGTCGGCTCGGTGGCGGTCCGCCTCGTGAAGGCGGGGCGCTGGCCGGTCACCGTCGTGCCGTGACCCTCCGGCGGGTGCCGGGCGTCACTTCCCGGCGGCGAGGCCGTCCTGGGCCGCTCCCCGGCTGAGCACGACGTCCTGGATCCGGTCCCGGATCTCGCGTAGCCGGCCGCCGGAATCTCCGGCCGGGGCGGGGGCCTTGGGATCCAGGCCGACGACGCGCCCCGCCTCGATGTCGAACCACTGCGGAATGAATTCGGCCTTCTTGACGGCCCATCGCTGCCCGGGTTTCGCCGGCGGCTCGAAGGTGAAGCGGCCCATCGAGCTCTCATGGGCGCGCGGGTCCCGGGCCCCCTCGTGGTTGACCATGGCACCGGCGACCTGATTGCCCATGCCGTACACGATCCAGGTTCCGTTGACCTTTTCGTAGGCCTGCGGGACATGGGCGTGGGTGCCGAGGATCAGGTCGATGTCAGGCCGGTCCCCGGCCCCGGAGGCCGTGAGTTCGCGGCCGAGTCCGAGCTGGACGTCATCCGGGGCGTCCTGCCACTCGGTGCCCCAGTGCAGCGAGACGACGACCACGTCTGCGCCCGCCTTGCGGGCGGCCCTGGCGTCCGCGAGGATCCGGTCCTTGTCGATCAGGTCGACCGCCCAGGGCTGCCCGGCGGGCAACGGGATGTCATTGGTGCCGTAGGTGTACGCGAGGTGGGCCACCTTCGCCGCGTTCCTGCCCTTGCCGGCTGTGAGCAGGGTGGGGCGTGACGCCTCCTCCGCCGAACGCGCGGATCCCGCATGAGCGATGCCCGCGCGGTCCAGCGCGTCGAGCGTGCGCCCGATGCCCTGGGCGCCGTCGTCCAGGGAATGGTTGGAGGCGGTGGAGCAGGAGTCGAAGCCGGTGGCGCGCAGCGCGGTCGCCACCTCAGGGGGCGACTTGAAGGACGGATAGCCGGTATAGGGGCCGCCGTCCTGGCCGTACACCGTCTCCATGTGGCAGATGGCCAGATCCGCACCCGAGACCGCGGGAGCGGCACCCTTGAGCATCGGGCGGAAATCGTAGCCACCGCCACCGGCGTCGGCGGCAGCCCGGTCGATGATCGCGGAGTGCGGCAGGATGTCGCCCGAGGCCAGCAGTGTGAAGGCGCGCGCGCTTTCCGCTCCCCCGGCTCCCGCCCCGTTCGCATCCCGCTCGGCGGAGAGGTGCCGGCCGGCGAACCCGGGGGGCGAAGACGGCTGACCGGCACAGGCTGTTGCGGTGGCGAGCAGACCGGCGACGGCGATCGCCGCGCCCTGTCGGATGCGCTTCGTCATCTGCACGACTCCCAGTTCGGACGATTTCGGCCATCCGAATACACATATATTCATACTGACTAGTCAAGGACAAAAGCCGCAAAGTACCTGAATCAGCCGTATCGCCGCCCGCCGACCGTTCACCGCACCACTCGCCGCTCCGTGCGACCGCTCGGCGCACACCTCGGTGCGTCGCCTGTTCCCGCGCTCCCCGATGCGTTCGTATACGCCAGGCGGGAGCGAGGCGTCAGAGGCCTCTTCGGGAAAGGACGTTCACGATGACCACTGCGACAACCGATGAGCGGGCCCTGGCGGAGCTGCAGCGGGAACACGGGCCCGCCCTGTTCAACTTCCTGCTGGGACTGACCTTCGGCGACCGGCAACGGGCGGAGGACCTGTTGCAGGAGACGCTGGTACGCGCCTGGCTGCACCCGGAGGCGTTCGACGCCGATTACGACTCGATGCGCCCCTGGCTCTTCACCGTCGCCCGCCGGCTGGCCATCGATGCCCGCAGGTCCCGGCAGGCCCGGCCGACGGAGGTCAGCGATGTGGTTCTGGAGAGTGCCCCCGCCCAGGACGACACCGCGGACTCGGCCGTCCACGCGCTCGATGTGCGCGAGGCCGTGCGGATGCTCAGCCCCGAGCACCGCGCGGTGCTCGTGCAGATCTACTTCCGGGGGCTCAGCGTGGGCGAGACCGCGCAGGCCCTCGGCATACCCGCGGGCACCGTCAAGTCCCGCTCGTACTACGCACTGCGGTTGTTGAGCCGCAATCTGCCCGGCTATTCCAGCAGGTCGTCCGCGTGGAGCAGCGCGAGCAGGGAGACGGCGTCCGCCACCTCCACATAGGCCGAGGCGCATGCCCCGCACCGCTGGAGATGCCGGGCGACCGAGCAGCTCTCGTCCGCTTCCAGCGCATCGAGCACATAGGCGCCCAGCAGTAGCCGTACATGCGGGCCGTCGCCGCGGTCGGCAGTCATCGCACCTCGAATCTCCCTACGGATCCTGCTCTTCTGCCCACGCGGGGCGCGTGCCCCCGGTTCAATGCTGCGTGTGGCCCGGTGCCGAGTCGACGAAAGAGGCGAGACGGGATGCGTCCCGAAGATCACGAAGGAACCGGTGGGGGCGGGCTGCTGGTCCCGATGGCGTGGATGTACTCCGAGTACATCGCTGACGAAGTACTGGCGACCGGCGACCTGATGGAGCCGACGACCCTGGAGTACCGGGCGGGGCGTGACGCGCTCGCCCTGACGATCTTCCTCTCCGACGGGCCGGTCGCCGATGAGCTCTGCGTGGCACGCGTGCACCAGCTGCGGCTGCTCACGGCGTACGGCGCCGGCTGGAGGCGCTGGGTCTGCGCGCGGCTGGAGGCACTGGAGCGGCCGTGTGCTCCGGCCGGGCCTCCGGACCCCGACCTCACCCTGGCGCGGGCCGCCTGGCGGTGGCTGGAGGAGACCGAACTACTGGCCGCGGACCTCGACGCGCTCGGCCCGCCCTCGTGGGAGCCGGTGGACAGCGGGGAGGAGGGCGAGACGCGGGTGTGGACGCCGGCCTGGCGGCTCGGACTGCCTCTGGGGCATCTGGCGGTCCATCTGTACTGAACGGCGCCGGACGGGCAGCGGTCATGAACCGTGTACGCCCGCACGGTACTTGGGCAGCCTCAGGGTGATCTTCATGCCCGCTCCGGCGCCCGTCTCGATGACGAGCCCGTAGTCGTCCCCGTACACCTGGCGAAGCCGTTCGTCCACGTTGAGCAGGCCGATGCCGGAAGAGGCGCCGCCCTCACCGCGCAGGATCTGTCGAAGCCGCTCGGGCTCCATCCCGGTGCCGTCGTCCTCGATGACGACCTCGGCCTCGGCGCCCGCGTCCAGCGCGCTGATCGTGATGCGGATCGGGGCGTCCCCCGCCCGGACCGGACCGTGAGCCCGGGAAAGGGGGACGGTGCCCTCCAGGCCGTGCTTGACGGCGTTCTCCACCAGGGGCTGGAGACAGAGGAAGGGCAGCGAGACGGGAAGCACCTCGGGGGCCACCTGAAGGGTCACGGAGAGCCGTTCGCCGAAGCGGGCCCGCACCAGCGCCAGATACTGGTCGATGGAGTGGAGTTCGTCGGCCAGGGTGGTGAACTCACCGTGCCGGCGGAACGAATAGCGAGTGAAGTCGGCGAATTCCAGCAGCAGTTCGCGCGCCCGCTCCGGGTCCGTCCTGACGAACGAGGCGATGGCGGCCAGCGAGTTGAAGATGAAGTGGGGGGAGATCTGGGCTCGCAGGGCCTTGATCTCGGCCTCGATGAGCTGCGTGCGGGAGCGGTCGAGCTCGGCGAGTTCCAGCTGTACGCAGACCCAGCGGGCCACCTCCCCCGCCGCCCTGGCCAGTACCGCCGATTCGCGGGGAGCGTAGGCGACGAGCGTGCCGAGCACCCGGTGGTCGACCGTCAGTGGTACGGCGACGGCCCAGCGCAGCGGGCAGTCGAGGTCGCCGCAGTCGCTGTGGAAGGCGGTGTCCCGGCCGCTGGCGAGGAGCCCTTGCACATGGTGCATCACGTCCTTGCCGTGGTGGTCGCCTTCGCCGTCCCACACCAGTACGCCGTCGCGGTCGGTGAGGCACAGGGCGTCGGTGCCGAGCAGTGAGCGCAGCCGGCGCGCCGACCTGCGCGCGCTCTCCTCGGTGAGTCCCGCGCGCAGCGGCGGCGCCGCGAGCGAGGCCGTGTGCAAGGTCTCGAAGGTGGCGTGCTCGACGGGCGTGCCCACATCGCTGGTGCGTACGGGACGGGCGGTGCGGCCCAGGAGGAAGCCCGTACCGAAGAGCAGCAGGGCGAGCACGGCGATGACGGCGACCCCGGCCCCGGTCATCGCACGCGTCCCGAAGTCAGCGCCTCCGGCAGATGGAAGCGGGTCATCGCCGCGTTGGTGCCCGGCGGTATCCGTCCCGGCGTAGCCAGGGAGACCAGGATCATCGCCAGGAAGCCGACCGGTACGGACCAGACGGCGGGCCAGGCCAGCAGGGCGTGTGGCCAGCCCGGCGGGCGCACAGCGCCGCTGACGGTGATGGCCACGGACAGCAGCGCGGAGCCGCCGCCGAGCAGCAGCCCGGCGATCGCGCCCGGCGGGGTGAGCCGTCGCCACCAGATGCCGAGGACGAGCAACGGGCAGAAGGACGAGGCGGAGACCGCGAAGGCCATCCCGACGGCGTCGGCCACCGGCACCCGGCCGACCAGCAGCGAGCCGCCCAGCGGCACGGCGATGGCCAGGACGGTGGCCAGCCGGAAGTTCCGTACGCCCCGAGAGGGCAGGACGTCCTGGGTGATCACCCCGGCGACGGCCATGGTGAGTCCGGACGCCGTGGACAGGAACGCGGCAAACGCTCCGCCGGCGAGGAGGGCGCCGAGCAGATCACCGCCCAGGCCGCCGATCACCTGGGCGGGCAGCAGCAGCACGGCGGCGTCGGAGTCACCGCCACGCATGAGTTCGGGCGCGTACAAGCGGCCCAGGGCCCCGTACACCGGGGGCAGCAGATAGAACAGGCCGACCAGGGCGAGGACGGCGACGGTGGTGCGGCGGGCGTCGCGACCGTTGGGGCTGGTGTAGAAGCGGACGACCACGTGCGGCAGGCCCATGGTGCCGAGGAAGGTCGCCACGATCAGTCCGTACGTCGCGTAGAGCGGATGGTCCGCGCGGAAGACGGATATCTGCTCGTCGAAGCTGACCCGGGGGCGCCCGTCGCCCTGCCAGGCCAGCACGAGGAAGATCGCGGGCACCAGCAGGGCGGTGAGCTTCAGCCAGTACTGGAACACCTGCACGAAGGTGATCGAGCGCATGCCGCCCGCCGCCACGGCGACGACCACGACGGAGGAGACGAGCACGTCGCCGAGCCAGCCGGGTGCACCGGTGAGGATCTTCAGGGTGAGGCCGGCGCCCTGGAGCTGCGGCACGAGGTACACCCACCCGGCGCCGACGACGAACACACTGACCAGCCGGCGCACCTGCCGTGACTCGAGCCGTCCCTCGGCGAAGTCGGGAAGTGTGTACGCCCCCGAGCGGCGCAGTGGAGCGGCGACGAACACCAGCAGCACGAGGAATCCGGCGGTGTAGCCGACCGGGTACCAGAGCATGTCGGGGCCGTGCACCAGCACCAGGCCCGCGATGCCGAGGAAGGAGGCGGCGGACAGGTACTCGCCGCTGATCGCGGCGGCGTTGAGCCTCGGCCGCACGGTCCGCGACGCGACGTAGAAGTCCGAGGTGGTCCGGGAGATCCGCAGCCCGAAACCGCCGACGAGGACGGTGGCGAGGACGACGAGGGCGACCGCCACCACCGCTGCCGGGTGGTCCGGGGCGCTCACGGCGCGGGGCGGCCTTCCACGAGTCGGGCGAAGTCGCGCTCGTTGCGCTCGGCCCGGCGTACGTACCACCAGGCGGCGAGGGTGAGCGGCGGGCAGGTGGCGAAGCCGAGCACCGCCCAGACGAGGGCGTTGCTGTGCAGCGCCTCGAAGACCAGGGGCAGGGTTCCGGCGACGAGCGCGAGCACGGCGAAGACGGTGAGTCCGGCTCGCAGCTGGCTGCGCATCAGCGAGCGGACGTAGGCGCCGCCGAGCGCGGTCTGCTCGTCGATCTCCGACTGGGCGCGGTAGCGGGGCAGCGGACGTACCCGCCGGGGCTCACCCATGACCACTTCGCGCCGGGGTGTGCTCTCTGCGGACATGGGGCCGGAGTTTAGGCCGGGCAGGGGTCGTCTGGGAAGGGGGACGGGTCGGTAGAGCCAGGTCAGCGGCCGGTCTGCCGCATCAGGAGATCGCGGAGGGCGCGGGTGTGGCGGCGGCTGACGGCGAGCTCCGCTTCCCCTATGCGGACGCTCATGCTGCCGGCGTCGAGCCGGAGTTCGTCGATCCTGTTCAGCGCCACGAGGTGGCGGCGGTGGATGCGTACGAACCCCCTGGAGCGCCAGCGCTCCTCCAGGGTGGTGAGCGGGATGCGGACGAGATGGCTGCCGGTCGCGGTGTGCAGCCGGGCGTAGTCGCCCTGGGCCTCGGCGTACGCGATGTCGTCGACGGGCACGAACCGGATGACTCCGCCCAGTTCCACCGCGACCTGGTCGGCCGCCGCGTCGTGGACGGACGCGGAACGCTCACCGACCTGCTCGGCGACGCGGCGGACGGCCTCGGCCAGACGCTCGCGGCGGACGGGCTTGAGCACGTAGTCGACGGCCTTGAGGTCGAAGGCGTGTACGGCGAAGCCTTCGTGGGCTGTGACGAAGACGATGAGCGGCGGTGCGGCGAACCCGGCCAGGAGCTGGGCGACATCGAGTCCGGTCAGCCCCGCCATGTGGATGTCGAGGAACACGACGTCGATCGCCGAGGGGTCATCGGGTCCGGCGTCGACGGCACTCCCGATGCGTCGCAGCGCCTCGGTGGCGCCGGTGGCGCCCTCGGCGCTCCGGATGCGGGGATCGGCGCGCAGGAGGTAGAGGAGCTCCTCCAGAGCGGGTTCTTCGTCGTCGACGGCGAGTACGCGCAGCATGAGGCCGGAGTTTAGGGCCTTTCGTTCGGAGGGGGCCGGATCGGGGAGCGACCGCGGGGTCCGCTACTTGAGCAGGCGGGACAGCCTCCTGTCGGCAAGGGGTTTGCCACCGGTCTGGCAGGTGGGGCAGTACTGCAGAGACGAGTCGCTGAACGCGACCTCCAATACGGTGTCGCCGCAGACGGGACAGGGCTGCCCGGTACGGCCGTGGACGCGCATGCTGCTCTTCTTCTCGGCCTTGAGCCGCCCCGCGGCGACGCCCCGGGAGCGTTCGACCGCGTCCTGGAGCGTGGTGCGCACCGCGTTGTACAGATGGGTGATGTCGTTGTCGCCGAGGCTGGTGGTGAGCTTGAAGGGTGACATCTTCGCGACGTGCAGGATCTCGTCGCTGTAGGCGTTGCCGATGCCCGCGATCAGCGACTGGTCGCGCAGAGCTCCTTTGACCTGGCGGCGTGCCCCGCCGATCACCGTCGCGAACGCGTCCCGGTCGAAGGAGTCGGCGAGCGGGTCGGGCCCGAGACGCGCCACCCCGGGCACGTCCGCCGGATCGTGCACCAGGTGGACGGCGAGGCGCTTGGTGGTCCCCCTCTCCGTCAGGTCGAAGCCGTCGCCGCCGGTGAGGACCGTCCGCAGGGCGAGCGGCCCCTTGCCCGGCCGTGGCGGGGCGGCGGGAAAGGTGTCCTTCCACTGCAGCCATCCCGCCCGTGCGAGGTGGATGAGCAGGTGGAGCCGGCCGGCCGTGATGTCGAGGAACTTGCCGTGCCGGGCCACGGAGGTCACGGTCGCGCCGTGCAGTTCGGTGGGCGGTGGGTCGTACGTCTTCAGGACGCTGATCGCGAGCGGCAGGACGCGCGCGATCTCCTTGCCGACCAGATGGTCGTCGAGGAAGTCCCGCAGGGCTTCGACTTCCGGCAGTTCGGGCATTGCTCCAGCGTGCCGCAACGGCCCGGCGAGTGCCCGCCGGACGCACGGCCCGTGTTCAGACGGCGGGTACCCGCAGCCCGTAGACCCGCTGCGCGGTGCCTGCGAAGACCGCCCGTCGTCCGTCCTCCCCCAGCCCGCCGGTCAGCTCGCGTGCCGCGTCGAGGACATCGGTGTACCCGGCGGCGAGGCGGCACACGGGCCAGTCGGAGCCGAACATCAGCCGGCCTGGGCCGAAGGCCTCGATGACGGTGTCCGCGTAGGGGCGCAGGTCCTCGACGGTCCAGGACCGTGGATCGGCCTCGGTGACCAGGCCGGAGAGTTTGCAGACGGTGTTGGGCCGTGCGGCGAGTGCCCGCAGGTGGTCGGCCCAGGGGTGCGTCGTCCGCCGTGCCACCGGCGGCTTGCCCGCGTGATCGAGTACGAAGGTGAGCTCCGGCAGCAGGGCCGCGGCGCGGACGGCGGCGGGCAGCTGGTGGGGCCGGACGATCAGGTCGTAGACGAGTCCGGCGGAGGCGACGGCCCGAAGCCCGCGCAGGACGTCGGGGCGCAGCAGCCACTCCGGGTCGGATTCGCCCTGGACCTGGTGGCGGATCCCGACGAGCCGGCCGCCGCCGGGCAGGGCGCGGAGTGCTGCGAGGGTGTCGGCGACGTCCGGCGCGGTGAGGTCCGTCCAGCCGACGACGCCTGCGACGAGGGTGCTGTCGTCGGCGAGCGCGAGGAATTCGGGGGTCTCCTCGGCGACGGTGACCGTCTGGACGAGGACGGTCGCGACCACGCCGGCGGTGCGGGCTTCGGGCTCCAGGTCGGCGAGGGTGAAGGTACGGCGGATGGGGGCGAGTTCCTCGCCGGTGATCCAGTCCTGGTCGCGCACCGCGAGGTCCCACACATGATGGTGGGCGTCGATGACCGGCAGGGACGTCATGTCACAGCAGGCCTTCCGCACGCAGGTCGTCCCAGAGCGCCTCCGGGACCGGCGTACGGAGCTGCGCCGCCGCGTCCCGCACCTCGTCCGGGGAGCGGGTGCCGACGAGAACCCCGGCGACGGCCGGGTGGCCCAGCGAATGGTTCAGGGCGGCGGCGCGCAGGGGAACACCGTGCCCTTCGGCGATGCCCCGGATGCGCAGAGCCCGCTCCAGGAGGGGAGCGGGGGCTGCCGCGTAGTCGTACGTCGCGCCGGGGCGCGGGTCCGCGAGCAGGCCGGAGTTGAACACACCTCCGACGACGACGCTGCGGCCCCGGGCGGCCGCCTCCGGCAGCAGCGCGTCGAGGGCGCTCCGGTCGAGGAGGGTGAAGCGGCCCGCACAGAGGACGGCGTCGACGTCGGTCTCGCGCAGGAAACGGGTGAGCATCGCGGTCTGGTTCATGCCGGCGCCGATGGCACCGACCATGCCCTCCGCGCGCAGTTCCTCCAGCGCCGGGTAGCCCTCGCGGAAGACCTGCTCCCCGTGGTCGTCGGGGTCGTGCAGATAGACGATGTCGACCCGGTCGAGGCCGAGGCGTCCGAGGCTCTCCTCGATGCTGCGGCGGATGCCGTCGGCGCTGAAGTCCCAGCGGCGCCGGTGGGTGTGCGGGACGGCGTACCCGTCGGACAGGCCGTGGTGGGCGGCCGCCTCGGCGGGGGTCAGCGGGTCGAGCAGGCGGCCTGCCTTCGTGGACACCGCGTAGGCGTCCCGGGGCCGGTCACGCAGCGCCTCACCGAGACGGCGTTCGGAGAGCCCGAGGCCGTAGTGCGGTGCGGTGTCGAAGTAGCGGATGCCCTCGTCCCACGCCGCGTCCACGGCGGCGGCTGCCTGCCCCGGATCGACCTCGGTGAAGAGGTTGCCGATGGCCGCCGCCCCGAAGGCGAGTTCGGTGATCTCGACCGCGCTGTGTCCGAGCCTGATGCGCCGCATGCTCATGCCGCCCCCGCCGGTGATCCCTGATGGTCCGTACAGGACTATTCATCGGATCAATCGGCCGCGTCAACAGGATCCGGCGGATCCGCTCTCACGCCGGGGCGGGCACCGTGGGCACGAGTGCGTGCAGGTCGTCGAGCTCCTCGTGGACCGCGGAGGCCAGCCGGTCGAGATCGGGCAGCGCCTTTCCGTCGGCGACCAGTCCGACCTGGACACGTCCGCCGTACGTCGACAGGGCGACGGCCAGTGACTGGCCGCGGGCCAGCGGCGCCATGGGGTAGACGGCGCGCAGCGGACAGCCGCCGAGCGAGAGGGCCGAGCGGGGCAGGGGCACGCTGGTGACCAGGATGTCGAAGAGCATCCGCGCCGCGTTCCCCGCCAGTGGCGCTCCGAACCGGTGGGCCAGGGCGGGCAGCTGGTCGGCCAGTACGGCGACGGCACCCGCGCCGCGCAGCGGCCCTGCGGCCTTGTTGCGGTCCATGCCCGTGCGCACGAGGCGCAGCCGTTCCCGGGCGTCGGGTTCGCCGACGGGCAGTCCGAGGAGGTAGGCGGAGAGCCTGTTGCCGGTGGCCGCTCCGCCGGGCCGGCGCCGGGAGACGGGGACCAGGGCGCGCGGGTCGGCCCCGGGGAGCGGCTCGCCGCGTTCGATCATCCAGCGGCGCAGCGCACCGGCGACCACCGCGAGCAGGACGTCGTTGGCCGTGCCGCCCTCGGTGCGCCGGACGCGCTGCACCGTCTCGGCGTCGAGTTCGGCGGTGGCCAGCCGGCGCGTACCGCTGGAGCGCGCGGTCAGAGCCGTGGTGGCGCGCAGGTCGAGGCGGCTGGCGCGTACGACGGAGGCGCCGACCCCCAGTGCCCGGCCGACGTCCCCGAGGCGGCCCATCGCCATGCCCGCAGCTTCGTACGGGCCGGGCGGCCAGGAGCGGGGCGGTACAGGTGTCCGGCGGCGTACCGCGCCACGGCCGGCACCGGCGGAGGCGATCTGGTCGAAGATCCCCGCGCCGATGGCGACGGCCCGCATCCCGTCGGCGAGCGCGTGGTGCAGCTTCACGAGTACGGCGAACGGGCCGTCACCCGGGCTGTCGAGCAGGTACATCTCCCAGGGCGGCAGGCCCCGCCCGAGCGGCCCCTCCATGAGTGCCCCGGCGAGCCGGGTCGTCTCCGTCATGAAGTCGCCGGCGGGGAGCACGACCCGCCTGACGTGCCGGTGCACGTCGAAGTCCTTGTCGGTGAACCAGGCCGCACCGCCGACGGGCAGCAGGACGTCGCGCACCCGCATCCGCAGCCGGGGAATGGCGGCCGCACGGGCGCCGAGCAGCTCGAGCAGGTCCTGCGGGGCCACGCCGGGCACCGGGTCGAAGACGGCGAGCGCGCCGAGATGCATCGGATGGGTGTCGGATTCGAGGTGCCAGAAAGCCAGATCAAGAGGTGCCAGAAGCTCGGTACTCAACGGGGCCTCGCGTCGTCGACAGCGGATCCGCGGGATCGCAGTCAATCCCGCAGGGTCGGTTACGGTCAAGTGAGGACATGTTACGTACTGTTACAGTCTCAGGGTGCCGAGGCCGGGCCGCTACCGCTGCACCGGGGTGAGGAATTCGCACCACACGCACTTGCCGTTGCCCCGGGGCTCGACTCCCCAGATGTCGGCCAGCCGGTCGACGAGCATGAGCCCGCGGCCCGAGACTCCGGACTCCCCCGCGTCCCTGCGGCGCGGCAGCGCGCTGGAACGGTCCTCGACGTCGACCCGGAGGCGGCGTTCGGGTCCGGTGAGCACCCGGATGGTGACGATGGCGCCGCCGTCGGTGTGCATCAGCGCGTTGGTGATCAGTTCGTCGGCCGCGAGCTCGACATCGTCCGCCCGGCCCTTCGCCCCCCAGGCGCGCACCGCCGCCCGGATCATGTGGCGGGCGGAGGTCAGCGCCTCCGGGTCGTTCTGCGCGACGTGCTGCTGGAGCCGGCCGCCCGGGTGGGGGGCGTGGGCCGCGTTGCGCCGCAGCAGCAGTACCGCCATGTCGTCCTCGCCCCCGCGCTCGTCGACGACGGCGCAGAGCCGGTCGGCAAGCCTCTGGAGGTCCTGCGGACCGTCGCGGACCGTCGAGACCAGCAGCGCCATACCTTCGTCGAGGTCGGTACCGGGCAGCTCCACCATGCCGTCGGTGTAGAGGATCATCGTCTGCCCCGGGTCCAGATCGATGGTGCTGACGGGGTACTCGAGCTGCCCGAACTCCGCGGAGAGCCCCAGCGGGAGCCCGCCGTCGACCGGCAGTCTGCGGCAGCTCGCGTCGACGTCCCGCAGGGCGGGATCGACATGCCCGGCCCTGACCATCTGGACCACTCCGGTGGTCAGGTCGGCCTCGGCGTAGGTACAGGTCGCGAAGCGGTCGGTGTCGAGTTCGTGGAGGAAGACGGACGCCCGCGCCATGACCGTGGCCGGACTGTGCCCCTCGGCCGCGTAGGCGCGCAGCACGATCCGGAGCTGCCCCATGACGGCCGCCGCGTGCGTGTCGTGCCCCTGTACGTCACCGATGACGGCGCCGACCCGGCCGCCCGGCAGCGGAATGATGTCGTACCAGTCGCCGCCGATGTCCCTGCCGAGCCGTGCCGAGCGGTAGCGGACGGCGACCTGGGCCCCGGGCACGTCGGGGATCCGCCGCGGCAGCATCGCCTGCTGGAGCCCTTCGGCGAGATCGTGCTCCTGCTCGTACAGCATGGCCCGCTGGAGACTCTGGGCGATCGAACTGCCGAGGGCCACCAGCAGGTTCCGCTCGTCGCTGGTGAAGCCGGCCTTGTTGCCGTAGAGGAGTCCGAGTGCGCCGATCGGGCGGGCCTGGGCGATGAGCGGCATATAGGCGGCGGCGGTGATGCCGAGGTGACTGATGTGCGGCCACAGGGTGGGGTACGAGGCGGCGAAGTCCTCGGGCGTCTCGATGAAACGGGGCGTGAGCGTGCGGATCACCTCACTCATCGGATAGGGCTCGTCGGTGCGGGTGTAGCGGGTGCCCTGCACGTACGCCCCTTCCGGACCGTCCGCCACCAGATGGATGCGCCCGGATTCGAGCAGCCCCATGACGAGGCTGGTGGCACCGAGGTTGGCCAGGCCCCGGGAGTTCTTCAGCACGTCGGTGACGTCCTTGACCGTCCGGGCGTGGGCCAGCGCCGCCGTGGTGCCCTCGACCAGGCTGGTGCGGCGACGCCGTTCCTCGTCGACGGTCCGGCGGGCGGTGGATTCGGCCAGTTCCTGGGTGGCGTCCCGGATGATCCCGATGATGCGGCGGGGCCGCCCGGTGCCGTCGCGGCGGATGAACCCCTGCGTATGGGTCCAGCACACGGAGCCGTCGCGCCGCGTCCGCCGGAAGTACACGCCGTAGTTACTGCTGCCGCCCTTGAGGGCCTGCGAGACCATGCCGTCGAGCCGGATCGCCTCGTCGGCGGGAACACGCTGCGCGAGAGCCGCCGGGCGGCCGTCGTACTCCTCGGGGTGCAGGTCGAACACATCGAGGGCGGGCTCGTCCATGTGCATGAGGCCACTGTCCAGATCCCAGTCGAAGCTGCCCATTCGGTTCAGGGCGAGGCTGAGGTCCGGGTGGGCGGGCCAGTCGTCCGGGAGTGACAGGGCACCCGCTACCCGATCATCCATGTGGGCAACTCTGCCATCATTTATCCGATTCCTCCATCGAACCGGCATCTTGAACGCGTTCAACGCGACCCCTGTGCTCGACCATGAATTGAACATGTTCAATTCATGGTTTCTCTCACGTATGGAGGGGGTGGGCACGATGTCCGTAGTGGTCGGACTGATCGTGATGCTGGGCATGCTGGTGATCGTCCCGTTGGGCCTGGGCCTCGTCGGCGACCCCGCGCTCGACCGGATACGACGCCTGTGGCCGCTCTTCGCGGTGCCCGGCACCGTGTCCCTGTGGCTGCCACGTGGTGGCGCCGCCACCACGCTCGCCCTCTGCTACGCGGTGGGGACGCTGCTTCTCGCCGCCCACGCGCCCCGGCGCCTCGCCCGTACACACAGCGCACGCCCGGCGGAAGCCGCGCTGCTCACCGCGCTGGTCACCCCTGCGGTCGCCGCGCTCGCCCTCGTCGCCGAGCGCTCCGGCCACGAACTGTTCGGATTCGGGCTCGGCATCCTGGCGCTGACCGTGCCCCACTTCCACTTCGCCGGTTTCGCCGCCGCCCTCGTCGCAGGTCTCGTCTGCCGGGCGGAGGACGGCGGGGCAAGCCGGTTCGCAGCCCTGAGCGTGCCGCTCGGCACGCTGCTCGTCCTCGTCGGCTACTTCACCGGGGACTGGGTCGAACTGGCCGGGGCGGTCCTGCTCACCGCGGGAATGTGGACGGTAGCCCTCCTGACCTGGCGTACCGCCGGTGCCTGCGGGCGGGACCGCGTCACCCGCGTGCTGCTCGCCGTATCGGCCGGCGTACTCGCGGGGACCATGGTGCTCGCACTGAGCTGGGCGCTCGGTGAGGTCACCGGGCTGCCGCATCCCACCCTGACCTGGATGGCGGCCACGCACGGGCTCGGCAACGCGCTGGGCTTCGCACTCTGCGCGCTGCTCGCCCGGCGCAGGCTCCAGGACCTCAACCACCCGGAAGGCAGGACCGCATGAGCACCCTGACGTACCCCGAGGTCGGAGCCACCCGGCTCGGACCGCTCCCGGACGGCTACAACCACCTGCGCCACCGCGTCGCGGTCGGAAGGGGCAGGGCGGACTTCGAAGCCGCGGGCGCCGCCGTCACCGAGTGGCGCATGCACCGCGCCTCGGGGGCCCGGGTGAACGCCTCTGCCGCACGGGCGGACGCCGGCGTCACCGTCGAGGTGTCGGCCGGCATCGGACCGCTCCGCCTCACCGCCCCCTGCGAGATCGTCTGGACCGCGTACGAGAGGGACCGCACCGGCTTCGCGTACGGCACCCTGGTGCGGCATCCGGAGCGCGGGGAGGAGAGCTTCGTGGTGGACCTGGCGGACGACGGAACGGTGTGGTTCACCGTCGTGGCGTTCTCACGGCCCGCCTCCTGGTACACCCGCCTGGCCGGTCCTCTCGTCCCGATGGTCCAGCGGTGGTACGCCCGTCGGCTCGCCACCGTGCTGCGCCGGGTCGTGTCGGCTGTCTGACGGGCGGGGCGCGCCGGATACTGGAGGCGATGGAGTGGTTCACCGCAGATGGCTACTGGCTGAGCAGGCTGATCTTCCAACGGGCGCTCGCCGTCGTCTACCTGGTCGCGTTCGTCGGCGCGGCGCTCCAGTTCCGGGCGCTGATCGGCTCCCGGGGCATGCTCCCCGTGCCCGACCTCCTGCGGCGCACCTCGTGGAGGGGCGCGCCCGGGCTCTTCCGGCTGCACTACTCCGACCGTTTCTTCGCGCTGGTCGCCTGGACGGGCGCCGCGGTGTCGCTCGCCCTCCTGGCCGGCCTGGACGCGTACGTGCCGCTGGGGGCCGCGATGGCCCTGTGGGCGGTGCCGTGGGTGCTGTACCTGTCGATCGTCCAGGTCGGCCAGGTCTGGTACGGCTTCGGATGGGAGTCGCTCCTGCTGGAAACGGGCTTCCTCGCCGTGTTCGTCGGCAACGGCGACACAGCGGCACCGGTGCTGGTGCTGTGGCTGTTGCGCTGGCTGCTCTTCCGGGTGGAATTCGGCGCCGGCCTCATCAAGATCCGGGGGGACGAGTGCTGGCGACGGCTGACCTGTCTGGAGTTCCACCATGAGACCCAGCCGATGCCGGGACCGCTCAGCTGGTTCTTCCACCGGCTGCCGAAGCCCGTGCACCGGATGGAGGTCGCCGCCAACCATGTCACCCAGCTCGTGGTGCCGTTCCTGCTGTTCACCCCGCAGCCGGTGGCGAGCGTCGCGGCGGGGCTGATGGTCATCACCCAGCTGTGGCTCGTCCTGTCGGGGAACTTCGCCTGGCTGAACTGGCTGACCATCGTGATCGCCCTCGCCGCGGTCGACTGGTCACCGATCGCCGGCCCGCCGCCCGCCCAGCCGGGGTCACCCCTCTGGTACGAAGTGGTGGTCATCGCGGTCACCGTCCTCGTCCTGGCGCTCAGCTACCGACCGGCGCGCAATCTGCTGTCCCGCCGCCAGGTGATGAACCGGTCCTTCGACCCGCTGCACCTGGTCAACACCTACGGGGCCTTCGGGAGCATCAGCAGGATGCGGCTGGAGGTGGTGGTGGAGGGCACCGACGAAGCGGTGCTCCACGAGGGGACGCGCTGGCTGGAGTACGGCTTCCGGGGCAAGCCCGGTGATCCGCGCAGGCTGCCGCGCCAGTTCGCTCCATACCATCTTCGGCTGGACTGGATGATGTGGTTCGCGGCGCTCTCCCCCGCGTACGCCCGGGCCTGGTTCGGTCCGTTCGTCGAGCGGCTCCTGCAAGGCGACCGGGACACCCTGCGACTGCTCGGCCACAACCCGTTTCCCGGCGGCCCGCCCGCCCACATCCGGGCCAGGGTCTTCCACTACCGGTTCACCGATCGGCAGGAGCTGCGGGCCACCGGACGCTGGTGGGACCGGACGTACGTACGCGACTTCATGCGGCCGGTGGCCCGGCCGGTTCCGCTCCGGCCGGACGGGCGCACCCCGGGGAACGGGGACGGCCACCGCTGAGACCCGTGGTCCGCGCGGACGGGGCAGCGGGCGCACGGTCCGCCGCCCCGCCCCTGACGCACCCGGGACGGGACGACGGCACTCGCGCGGTCAGTCGGCCTGGCAGCCGGGCACGACGCAGGACCGGCTGTTCTCCCAGCCCCAGCCGTCACCGTCCGGGTCGGTCGAGCCGCCCTGGACGCAGTAGGGATAGCCGTTCGGCGCCGTTCCGGAACCAGTGCTGCCGCCACCGCCGTACACGGTCGCCTCGCGGGCGGTCGACGCGATGCCGTTGTTCCCGTTGAACAGGCGGTCACCCCATTGTTGGCCCCCTTGGCCTTGATGTCGCCGATCGCGCCGGTGCGGCTCGGGTACCAGGTGTGGGCGTGGTTCACGCCTCGCATCACGAAGTCGTTGCCGTTGCCCTCGACAACGTTGTCAGAGTGCGGTGGATGTCCGACGCACACCGCCACCGGGCCACATCTGCGTGTCTGACCCCCGGCAGGGCGACGCGTCACTGACCACATGAGGCCCGATTGTCGCCGCTTCGCACGCGCGCCACGCCCTGGATACACAGGGGCACCAGGACCGGCCGGTGGCTCGAAATACCCCTGCCCCCGTCCGGAGACGGGGGCAGGGACCGAGGTGCTGGTCCAACAGACGCGGGGCGATCAGTCGATTCCGGGCAGGATGTGCGGCTCGGCCAGATCATCCTCGTAGCCGGCCAGCCTGATCGGTGCCGACCGGGCCCAGACCTCGATGTTCCGGAGCTTCTCGGGCCTACGGGTCTGCGTTTCGGCCAGTCCGGCCGGGCGCGTCTCGGTCTTCGTCATTTCAGGTGTCACCGCGGACTCCTTTGTGTCGCGTAACCCCGGGCGGTGGCGACGCTGCGGCTGTGAGAACCGTGTCGACCGCCCTCTGCGGGGCAGGGGCAGAAACAGTTCGGTCGCGGTGGCGCCGGTACGGGGTGGGACGGCGGGCTGCTTACAGACCTGTCCCAGGACGGCCGAGGAAGTTTCGTGGGTCCCTTGGTGGCGTCCGTTCACCCCAGCCTAACCAAATGAGCACCATCCCGCTCGACAGAACGTGTGGCCTGGGTCACTTTCAGCCAACAGTAAAGCGGCGGCCCCGTGATCCACGGGGCCGCCGCTGTGCCGCCTGTCACTCAGGTGGCGAAGGGGGCTGGAGGCATGAGCAAGGGACCGGAGGCGCGGAGCCGCCCGAGCTCACCAGCCCGCAGGGGCGTAATCCTTCAGGAAGCAGCCGTACAGCTCCTCACCGTGTTCACCGCGCACGATCGGGTCGTAGACGCGGGCGGCTCCGTCGACGAGGTCGAGGGGGGCGTGAAAACCCTCCTCCGCGAGGCGGATCTTGTCGGGGTGCGGCCGCTCGTCCGTGATCCAGCCGGTGTCGACGGCCGTCATGAGGATGCGGTCCTTCTCGAACATCTCCTGGGCACTGGTGCGCGTCAGCATGTTCAGCGCGGCCTTGGCCATGTTGGTGTGCGGGTGCCCCGCGCCCTTGTAGCCACGGCTGAACACACCCTCCATCGCGGAGACGTTCACCACGTAGGCACGCTTCGACTCCGTCCTGGCCATCGCCGGGCGGAGCCGGCTGATCAGGATGAAGGGGGCCGTGGAGTTGCAGAGCTGCACCTCGAGGAGCTCGATCGGCTCGACCTCCTCTACGGTCTGGATCCAGCTGTTGGTGTCATGGAGGTCGGGGACCAGACCTCCGGCGTCGATCGCGGTGCCCGCGGCGATGCGGGCCGGCGAGGCGGAACCGGTCACCAGGGCGAGGTCCGTGACGTCCTGCGCGCTCAGCCCCCGGTCCTCCTGACGGGCTCCGGGCAGCGCGGCGACCCGGTCGACGGCGCCGCTGCCGAACGTACCGATGACCTGGGCGGCAGGGAGCTCACCGGCGGGAAGCGGTGCCGACTCGGCACCGAGCAGTTCGCTGTAGGCCTGCGGGGAGCGGCGGACCGTCTGCGCGGCGTTGTTGATCAGGATGTCCAGCGGGCCCTCGGCGGCGACCGAGTCGGCGAGCGCGACGACCTGGGCGGGGTCGCGCAGGTCGATGCCGACGATCTTCAGGCGGTGGATCCACTCGTCGCTGTCCGGCATCGCCTTGAAGCGGCGGATGGCGTCGTTGGGGAAGCGGGTGGTGATGGTGGTGTGGGCGCCGTCACGCAGCAGCCGCAGTGCGATGTACATGCCGATCTTGGCGCGGCCGCCGGTGAGCAGGGCCCGGCGCCCGGTGAGGTCGGCGCGCGCCTCGCGCCGGCCTCGGTTCTCCTTGGCGCACTGCTGGCAGAGCTGGTGGTAGAACGCGTCCACCTCGACGTACCGGGTCTTGCAGATGTAGCAGGACCTGGGGCGCTGGAGTATGCCGGCGATCTCGGCACCGGCCGAGGAGGACGGCAGGACGCCCTGCGTCTCGTCGTCGATGCGCTCGGCGGAGCCGGTCGCCGTGGCCTCGGTGACGGCCTTGTCGTGCGCGGTCTTGGCGGCGCGACGCTCCTGGCGGCGGCGCTGCTTCACGGTGCGGTAGACACCGGCGGTGGCACGGCGCACGGCGACGGCATCCGGGTGGTCGACCTCGATGGAGTCCAGCTCGTCGAGCACGCTCAGGCAGACGGCCAGCCGCTCCGGGTCGATACCGGGACCGAACTCGTCGATACCGGGAGCGAACTCCTGGCTGTCCTCTGTCACCGTCATTGCCGTTCCTCTGTCACTCGTCACTCATGCCGCTGTTCGGGCTTCGGTGGGGAGTGATCCGGCCGGGAGCCGGCGAGGGCAGGCGCGCACGGGCCGGATGCCCCGGTCAAGTCTGCCATGAGTCGGGCGTTGCTCCGCTCGACCGCCATCCCCCGTCGTCGCTGACCGAGAGGGGGGCGCGATGTCCTCGATCGACTCCTGCCCGGCCGGCACGGCGAGGAAGAACACGACCTGACCCCCGGCCACCATGAGGGCTGCTCCGACGCAGAACGCCAGGACGGTGTCGCCGACCGCCCCGCTCGCATTCAGGTCCGCGAAGACTCGCGGTCGCCGTGCCGGTAGCGCTCACGGACCGCTGCCCCTCCACCCGGAACGAGGCCGGGGCTCACACCGCGGTCGAAACGAGTAACACAACCCATCCACGCGGTCACGCTGTGTTACAGCAGTCTGTTTCGTCCCGCCCCGCCCTGCCTCTTCACCAAAAACTTCGGCGCTGGGAGGCATTACTTCCGCATAGCCGGGCATGCGCCCGTCACTGCATCGGACTCCAGGGAGGGTGACACCATGACGGCCATGTCAGTGCGAACCACCGAAGCGATCGGCGCAGCGGCTACGCGGCGCGACGAGGCGGGGGCGGTTTCCGACGCGGCCGCGCTGCCTTGGATCGAGGACGCCGGCAAGGTGGCACCGCAGGATGCCCGAGCCATGTCGAAGCTCTTCTTCAACCGGCTCCAGGTCCTCGAAGAGGGGACCCACGAGTACCAGTACGCGCGCAACACGCTGATCGAGATGAATCTCTCGCTGGTGCGCTTCGCCGCCTCCCGGTTCCGCAACCGGGGCGGTGACGACGTCGAGGACATCATCCAGGTGGGGACGATCGGCCTCATCAAGGCCATCGACCGGTTCGACCTGTCACGCGAGGTCGAATTCGCGACGTTCGCGGTGCCGTACATCGTCGGTGAGATCAAGCGATTCTTCCGCGACACGACCTGGTCCGTGCACGTGCCGCGACGGCTGCAGGAGCTGCGGGTCGAGCTGGCCAAGGCCAAGGAGCAGCTGTCGGCGGAGCTCGACCGCGACCCGACCGTCGCGGAGCTCGCCGCGCATCTCGACCTCCCCGAGGAGGAGATCATCGAAGGGCTCGTCGCCGCCAACGGCTACTCGGCGGGCTCGCTGGACACCCCGAGCGCCGACAGCGAGTCGGGCAGCGAACAGCGCGCGTACGCCGATCTTCTCGGCGAGGACGACCCGGGGATGGCGAGCGTCGAGAATCTGCACACCCTGGCTCCGCTGCTGCGACAGCTGGACGAGCGGGAACAGACGATCGTCCGCATGCGCTTCGGCCAGGAGATGACTCAGGCGCAGATCGGTGCGGAGCTGGGCGTCTCCCAGATGCATGTGTCGCGCCTGCTCGGCAGGATCGTCCAGCGCCTGCGCCAGGGTATGAGCGTCGAAGCCTGATCGACACGGTACGCGCGTGAGGACTGAGGCCCGGCCTGGTGGCCGGGCCTCAGTCACATATGCTTCACGCCGAAACGGCCGAGGGTCTCCCGTGCCGTCCGTCGGAGGGGGTGGAGTGTGGCCGAGTCGCCGTTGGACACCTCTGCGCGCGTGCAGCAGCTGGGTGGGGTTCCACAGCAGCAGAAGGTGCCGATCGCCACTGCCGCGTCCGTCTGGGACGTCGACGCGGCGCTTCTCCTGGTCGAGGACGACTCCGGGGACGCACTCCTGGTCGAGGAGCTGCTCACCGACAGCGAGCTGGACGCCCCGCTCACCTGGTGCAAGACGCTGGCCGAGGCGCGGCGGTTCCTGCTGGACTGCGACACCCCGGTCTGTGTCCTGCTGGATCTGCACCTGCCGGATGTGAACGGTCTCGACGCCGTCCGTCAGCTCGTCGAGTCCGCGCCTGACGCGGCCGTCATCGTGCTGACGGGCCTGGACGAGTCGGAGACCGGGCTGTCCGCGGTGGCGCAGGGCGCCCAGGACTACCTCGTCAAAGGCCGGATCGATCCCGAGGTGCTGGGCCGTGCGGTCCGCTACGCCCTACAGCGCAAGCACGCCGAGCGGTCGGCGTCCGCGATGCGGACCAGCCGGCTGATCGCTCAGGAGAACGCCCGTCTGGAGCGTGCGCTGCTGCCGATTCCGCTGCTGCTGGACGACAGCTTCCAGGTGGCCGCGCGCTACGAGGCCGGGCGCGCCCACGGGCTGCTGAGCGGCGACTTCTACGATGTGGTGCAGACCGCCGACGGCGCGATGCACGCGGTGATCGGCGATGTCTCGGGGCACGGTGCCGCGGAGGCCGCCCTGGGTGTCTGCCTGCGGGTCGCCTGGCGCACGGCCGTACTGACCGGTGTCACGCAGCTCGAGAAGATCGGTCTGCTGGAAGGGATACTCGTCGCCGAGCGGTCGGACCCCCATGTGTTCGCCACCGTGACGACGCTCGTCTTCCCGCCCGACAGGGACAGGGTGCTCGTCGCGCGGGCCGGTCACCCCGGGCTGCTGCTGCGGCGCGGCGCGGAGGTCAGTTGGGTGGAGCCCGACGCGGGCATGGCGCTCGGGCTCCTGCCCGGCGCCGGCCGCTGGACGATCACGGAGCTGGAGCTCTTCCCCGACAGCGAGCTCGTCCTGTTCACCGACGGCCTGTTCGAGGGTCGTACGGGGCCCAGTTCCCGGCTGGGCGAGGACGGTCTGCTGGCCATGGCCGGCAGGTACGGCGCGCTCGAACCCCGTGCGTTCGTCGACGCGCTGGTCGCCGAGGCCACCGAGAGCGCCTCCCCTTACGGCGGACTGGCCGATGACGTCGCCGTCCTCCATCTGGGCTGGAAGACGGGCAGTTGAGCGCGGAGGAGAGGTCCACGGTGGGACCGACGAGCCGGATATCCCGGCTGTCGGTGCAGAACTGGGTCCATCTGATTCTGGCCGGCTTCGTACTGGTGGTCTGCGGATGCCTCGCCGTGGGCGGGATCGTCCTCTCCCGTATCTCCGACCGGACCACGGATCTGGTGGACCGCATCCAGCCCGCCCGCTCCACCTCGTTCCAGCTGCAGAACTCGCTCGTGGACCAGGAGACCGGGGTGCGTGGCTTCGCGCTCACCGGTGACACCTCGTTCCTGCAGCCCTACGAGTCGGGCGTGCGGACCGAGCGGGAGTATCTGGCCCGGGTGCGCTCGCTGATCGGCGACGAACAGCCCTACCTCGATGATCTGCAACGGATCGAGAAGGCCTCCCAGCAGTGGCGGACCCTGCGGGCCGAGCCGCTGATCGCCACGGTGCGGGCGAGCGGGCCCACCGGCGCGTCCTCGGTCCCGATCCTGCGGAGCAAGGAGGAGTTCGACGCGCTGCGCGTGATGTACAGCGCCCAGCAGAGCCACCTGGACGACGCACGGGACCACGCGCGAGCCGGGCTCGATGACGCGCGCACCACCCGTGACCGGGTGCTCATCGCCCTGCTGATCGGCTTCGTGCTGGCCGTCGTGTCACTCAGTCTGCTGCTGCAGCGCATGGTGGGCCGGCCGCTGTACGCGCTGACCGAGGCGTCGGACAAGGTGAGGTCGGGCGCCTTCACCAGCAGGATCGAGGTCCGGGGCCCGTCGGACGTCAGGGCGGTGGCCGCCGCGGCCGAGGACATGCGCCGGCGTCTGGTCGCGGAGCTGGCCGAGTCCCAGGAGCGGGAGACCCTGCTGGCCGAGCAGACCACGGAACTCCGCCGGTCCAATTCCGAACTGGAACAGTTCGCCTACGTGGCCTCCCACGACCTCCAGGAACCGCTGCGGAAGGTCGCGTCCTTCTGCCAGCTGCTGGACAAGCGGTACGGCTCGGAGCTCGACGACCGCGGCCGGCAGTACATCGACTTCGCGGTCGACGGCGCCAAGCGGATGCAGGTCCTCATCAACGACCTGCTGACCTTCTCCCGGGTGGGCCGGGTGCGGCAGAGCTGGAGACCCGTCGACCTGGATACGGCCCTGGACCGGGCCCTGTCCAACCTCACCCTGGCCGTGGAGGAGTCCGGAGCCGTCGTCGTACGTGAGGATCCGCTGCCGGAACTGCTCGGTGACTCGACGTCGCTCACCATGGTGTGGCAGAACCTCGTCGGCAACGCCGTCAAGTTCCGCCGGACCGATGTGCCGTGCCGGATCACCGTCGAATGTGTCAGGGAGGACGAGAACTGGCATCTGACGGTCGCCGACAACGGCATCGGGATCGCGCCGGAATTCGCCGACAAGGTGTTCGTCATCTTCCAGCGCCTGCACGCCCGTGACGAGTACGAGGGGACCGGGATCGGGCTCTCCCTCTGCCGCAAGATCATCGAATTCCACGGTGGCCGGATCTGGCTGGATCCGGAACGGGCCGAGGGCACACTCATTCACTTCACCCTGCCCGTCCTCCCTGAGGCGCCCACGCACACCACGGCGGAGCTGCTCGCCCCCGCCCCGCTCACCCCCCGGTCGGGAGACACCCCGTGAACGACCCCGTCAAGCCCATCGAGGTCCTGCTCGTCGAGGACGACCCCGGCGACGAACTGATGACCCGTGAGGCCTTCGAGGACAACAAGATCCGCAACACCCTCCATGTGGTGCGCGACGGACAGGAGGCGCTGGACTTCCTCTACCGTCAGGGCGAGTACGGCGACGCCCCGCGCCCTGACCTTGTGCTCCTCGACCTGAATCTGCCCAAGTACGACGGCCGGCAGGTGCTCGAGCGGATCAAGACCGACCCGGAACTCGCACTGATCCCGGTCGTGGTCCTCACGACGTCGTCGGCCGAGGAGGACATCCTCCGCAGCTACAAACTGCACGCGAACGCCTACGTCACCAAGCCGGTCGACCTGGAGCAGTTCATCGCAGCGGTACGCCAGATCGACGACTTCTTCGTGAGCGTGGTCCGGCTGCCTCCTCGTGCGTAAGATCTGCAGGGATCTCCCGGAGTGGGATCTCTCGACGCGGGTAGACGAACGCCGAGAAGAGGTCGAAGACCTCCCCCTGCGGCGCCCTGGCTGGAGCACATGAAAGAACAGGCCACCTCACGGCCGGACGACCCCTTCCAGGGGTCCCCGTCCATGGAGGTTCTGCTCACCGCTGAGGTGTTCGACGGCGAGCCCGGATGCATAGCGCAGGCCCGTGCGCTCGCCGACCGCTTCCTGGCGCGGCTGGCGGCGGAGTGGCTCGCGGTGCTCGGTGAGCACACCCGCAGCGATCTGATGCTGGCGGTCAGCGAGCTCGTCACCAATGCCGATCGCTACAGCCACGGTCCGTATCTGCTGGAGCTGGAGGGCGACGCCCGCCGCATCACCGTCACCGTGTACGACAGCAGCACCGCGCTCCCGGTGCTCTTCTCCCCCGACCCGGCCCGCCTCGGCGGTCACGGCATGGAGATCGTGGTCGCGCTCTGCGACCGGCTCACGGCCGAGCGGGTTCCCGTCGGCAAACGCATCCGCGCCGAGTTCACGCTCAGCACCTGAACGGCCTCGTGGCCGGAGTGTCCGGCACGATGCCGCGCACCTGGCGTGACCAGACCGTGGCTCCACGTCAACCTCCCCGGTGAACTTCTGAGTCCTCACGCTGGAAGGACTACCGTCAGGAGGAGGACCCTGGAGTGATGGACGTACTACTGGAGCAGTACGTCGAATCGCCGCCTCCGGGCTGACGACTCGGCGGCTCCGACGGGACATCGTGGTGTACATGAGTTCCCTCGCGCTTTCCGTGCTGCTGTCCCTGGTCTCCGCGGTCGCCTACGCGGCCGGTGCGATCGTTCAGGAGCGCGTGGCCTCGGCCGGTGACAGCCGACCGTACGCACCGCTGCGCAACGGCACCTGGTGGATCGCGGTGGCGCTCAACGGCGTGGGAGCGGTGCTGCACGTCGTGGCACTGGCGTACGGGCCGCTCAGTCTCGTGCAGCCGCTCGGAGCCCTCACGATCGTCTTCGCGCTTCCGATGGCGGCGCTCTTCGTCCGCCGTCGGGCGGGGCGGACCGCCTGGCGCGGGGCGCTGATGGCCACGGTCGGTCTGGCCGGGCTGCTGGCTCTCACCGGGAGTGCCGGGTCCCACACGCTGGCCGGTCCGGAGCAGTTGACGCTGGCGGCCGGGACGCTCTGTGCCGTGGTCGTCCTGATCGTTCTCGCCAGGGGCCTGCGCCGGCCGATGCTGCACAGCGTGGTGCTGGCCACCGGCGCCGGTGTCGCCTTCGGGATGGCGTCGGTGTTCACGAAGACCGTGGCGATGGAGTGGACCTCCGGCTCGGTGACCTCCGGGCTGCCGACGCTCCTGGTGATCGCCGGGCTCGCCGCCGCGGGACTGCTGCTCTCCCAGGCCGCGTACCGGGGCGCCGGGCTGACGGCACCGCTCGCGACGGTCACCGTGGTCAACCCGGTCGTGGCGGCCGCCGTGGGCCTCACGATGTTCGGGGAGCAGTTCCGCTACGGTCTGGCGGGCTCTCTGCTCGCCCTCGGCTGCGGTGCGCTCGCGGCGGCCGGTCTGGTGCTGCTGACGACGGAGCGGGTGGGGGCGGAGCGGCGCACGCAGGAGCGGATGGCGGCAGCGGACACCGACGCCCCGGCCGAGGACACGGGCGGGCCGCGCACCATGGTGCTGCCGGAGCCGACGAAGCCCGCCGCCCCCCAGGGGGTGGCGGTGCTGCCGGACCCTTTCCCGGCGCCCACGGCGCTCTCCCTCCCGCTGACCCTGCCGTTGGACCACGCCGGCGGGCGCCTGGAGTTCGGCGGCAGTCGGCCTGCCGCCGGCCAGGCTCGCCGGGGTGACTCAGAGGGCCGGGAAGGGGCCGTTCAGACGCTGGCGCCACCGGCTCTGAGGTAGGCCACGGGGTCGATGTCGGATCCGTAGCCGGGGCCTGTACGGATCTCGAAGTGCAGGTGAGGTCCGGTGCTGTTGCCGGTGGATCCCGAGCGCGCGATCCGCTGGCCGCTGCCGACCTGCTGGCCCTCGCGCACATGGAGCGAGGAGAGGTGGGCGTACTGGCTGTACTTGCCGTCCATGTGCCGGATGACGATCTCGTAGCCGTACGCGCCGGCCCAGCCGGCCGAGACCACCGTTCCGGACGCCACGGCCTTGACCGAGGTGCCGGTGGGGACCGGGAAGTCGACGCCCGTGTGATAGCCGCTGGACCATGAACCGGCCTGGTGGTACGGCGTGCCGGTGCCAGCCGACACGGGGGTTGTGAGGCCGGTCCGCTGCTTGGAAGCCTGCTTCTGGGCCGGGGCGGGCTTCGCCTCCTTCTTGGGGGCGGCGGTCCTGGGCTTCGCCGTGACCTTGGGAGCGGCGGGCTTCGCCATGGCCTTCGGAGCGGTCTCGGGTGCCGCCTTCTCCGTGGCCTTCTCCGTGGCCTTCGGAGTGGCCTTGGGTGCCGCCTTCTCCGTGGCCTTCGGAGTGGTGACCTTCGGAGTGGTGGCCTTCGGGGCGGCCCTCTGCTTCGGAGCCGTCGGCGGCGTCGCGGCCACGTCGAGGCTCAGCCGCTGTCCCGGCATGATGAGGTCGGGGTCGGTGCCCACCACGGTGCGGTTGGCCGCGTACAGCCGCTGCCAGCCGCCCTGGACCTGTTCGGCGGACGCGATACCGGAGAGCGAGTCACCGCGCGCGACGGTGTAGGACTCGTGCTGTCCGGGCACGGCGGTCGGTGTCGCCTTCGCCCCACCGATTTCACGCATGGCCTTCTTCGCAGGGGAGCCGGACTCCGACGCCTTGTCCTGGCCGGCTTCGTCGGCGGCCCGGCGCGTCGGCTGCGGGGCGGTGTCGGGCGCGTCGCCGCCCTTCTCCAGGCCTGCCCGTACGGAACACGTCGGCCAGGCTCCCGGCCCCTGCCCGTCGAGCACCTTCTCGGCAACGGCTATCTGCTGGTCCTTGGTCGCCAGGTCGGCCCGTGCCGCGTAGGCCGTACCACCGTAGGCAGCCCAGGTCGACCGGGTGAACTGCAGGCCCCCGTAATGGCCGTTGCCCGTGTTGATGTGCCAGTCTCCGGTCGACTCGCAGGCGGCGACCTTTTCCCATACGTCTGACGTGGCAGCGCCCGCCGAGGCAGCGGTGAGGAGCGGGAGCGCGATGCCCGCGCCTCCCGCCGTCACCGTGAGCGAAACACGATTGATCCGGCTGGGCTGATATCTGCGGTGCCGTCCGTTCGCGGCCATGATCAGGCTCCCCCACTGGCAAATAGGACACGTCGCAAGCTGCCAACTTATGGTCATACGACGGGTGGTGACAAGTGAACAATTGTCGCTCGCCACCCGTGCGCCCCTGCGCACCACCCCGCGAACCGAGCGCACGCCCGGCGTCGGGCCCTTACCCACCACGGGAGAGCGCTCTATCCCGCCCGCTTCCTTCCTGTATAAATGCGCTCATGACGGATGCTCTGCGGGTGCCCGGCGCGGCGCCCGCCCCGGAGGACGTGGCACGGGCCGCCGGTGTCTCGCGAGCGACGGCGTCGCGGGTCGTCAACGGGGTGCGCAACGTCGATCCGGCGATCCAGGAGGCCGTACGGCAGGCGGTTTCGGTCACCGGCTACATGCCCAACCGCGCGGCCCGCTCCCTGGTCACCCGGCGCGCGGACGCCATCGCGCTGGTGGTGTCGGGTGCGGGGGCCGCCGAGCCGGACGGCGAAGGGCCCGGCGAGGCGGGACTTTCGAAACCCGCCCCAGGACCGGCGACGGCGTCCGGGAAGGGCTTCGGCGCGGGGCGGGTGCCGCCGCGCGCCAGGAAGTCGGCCAGGGGCAGGGTCGCGGCGCCCACGGTGACCGCGTCCGGACCCAGGTGGCCCAGATCGATCGTGGTCCGGGCGGCCGCGTGCTCGAGGGCGTACGCCCGGGCGTACCGGCGGATCTCCGGGAGCAGGTGGGGGCCGATGAGCAGGCCCGCCCAGCCACCGACCAGGATGCGTTCGGGCAGGAAGAGGTTGACCAGGTCCGCCAGGGCAGCACCCAGACACTCGGCGGTCTCGTCCAGGATGGAGACCGCCACCGGGTCCGGGGCCGCGCCACCGGGTCCCGGGTAGGCGGCCTCGAGCAGTGCGGCGAGGGCGGTCTCGTCGTCGGCGTCCGGGGAGAGCGGACCGCCCGCCTCCTGCCAGCGCTCGCGCATGGCTTCCGCGCCGGCGTAGGCCTCCAGGCAGCCGGTGGAGCCGCAACGGCACCGGCGGCCCCGTAGCTGCACCGTGGTGTGACCCCACTCGAGGGCCGCGTTCGAGAGGTCCTCGTCGAGGACGTCCCCCCGGTTGACGCTCGCGCCCACTCCGGAGCCGATGAGGGCGACGGCGGCCGCACCGGCGCCCCGGCCACCGCCGAACCACATCTCGGCCTGTCCGAGCGTCTTCGCGCCGTTGTCGATGAAGAACGGCACCTCCGCCGGCACAGCCACGGCCTCGCGGAGCAGCCGCTCGAAGGGGACGGCGCTCCAGCCGATGGTCTGGCCGTGTACGACCGCACCCGGGCCGCCGGCGTCCGCCGGGGCGTCACGTTCGATGATGCCGGGCACCCCGATACCGATGCCGAGCAGCATGCGGGGGTCGGCACCCGCGTCGCGCAGGACGTCGGAGACGCCCGAACGGACATGACCGACGATGCGCTCGACGTCGTATCCGTGCTGGGCCAGCAGCCGGTCCGTGCGAGCCAGCTCCGTCAGCGAGAGGTCGAACAGCTCGACGCGCACCCGGGTCTCGCCTATGTCGATGCCGACGAACAACCCTCCGCCAGGAGCGATCCGCAGCAGGGTCCGGGGGCGCCCGCCGTCGGAGTCGACGATGCCCGCCTCCTCCAGCAGCCCTTCCGAGGCCAGTTCGGCGACCACGTTGCTGATGGATCCCGAACTCAGCCCGGTCGCGGGCCCCAGCTCCTGACGGCTCAGCGGGCCGTCGAAGTACAACCGTTGCAGTACTCGCGCGCGATTGCCTCTTCGCAGGTCCCGCACGGTCCGTCTGCTGCGCTCAGCCATGTTGCTCCCTTCGCTCCGGCAACATACCTCGGCCCCGCCCCTTGAGGTCACTTTCCTCACCCCTTAAATCACACCTTAAATTAAGAACGAAGGGGCGTTCGGATCCCCGGTTCTCGGGCTCAGGCCCCCGCACGGCGGCCTGAGCCACTCCCCCGGGCGCCGGCCCGGGCCTCCGGACACCGGCAGCCCCGCCCGCCGGCGGGCGGCGGCATCTGCCGTTCGGCACACCGCGGAAGGGCGATCGGACGTGAGAGGTCCGACGCTTATGCTCGCCGTATGGAGCAGAGCGAAGTCCTCAAGCGAGTGATCGGCATCCTCACGGAAGCGGGAGAGATACAGCGCCATGCCGAGGAGGACACGGGCGGCGACGCGGACACCGGCGGAAGCATGGTGACGACGCTCCTCAACGAGACGATGCCGCACATCGCCATTCCCTCGGACGCCACCGTCGAGGAGATGGCCGCCCTGGTGGGGCGCGAGGTCGGCGGCGCCGTCGAACAGCTCGTCGGAGCGTTCACACTGGCCTTCATCGCGCTCGCGCAGATCCACGACTCCGGGCAGGGGGACGTGACCTCTGCCGATGTGCTGCAGGATCTGGCGCTGCGGGCCGAGGAACTGAGCTCGGGGGACGAAGGGTCCGAAGGGCCTGAGGGACCCGAGGTTTCCTGACGGTCCGCCGCAGGGCCGGGTCTCCCGCTCTCACGAGCCCGCGGCGGGCCCCGGATGTCCGTGTCCCGCCGTGGGTTTCCCCGGCCGCACCGAGCTCAGGAAGACAGGATCCGCGTCGTGCCGGGCCGCCCACGCGTCCAGCCGCGTGTCCAGCTCGGGAGCGAGGTAGCGGGCGCGCACCTGCCGGCCGGTCAGGTCCCCCGCCCGAGGGCAGCCTGACGGTAAGCCCGGAAGAAGGCTCCGACCTGAGCCTCTGCCCGGGCCTCCTGGAGGGATGCGACGGCACCCGAGGATGAGGCGGTCCGGTGCGCGGCCATCTGTCCGGCAGGAGCGGTTACGAGGATGACAGCCGCGGCCGCACGGGCGGCCATGGCGGGGCGCAGCCGCACGTGACTCTCCAGGATCAAGGAACGCTTCCGCTGCCAGGCAACACAACAAGGCCAGGACGGGAGGGGCTCCGGCGCCGGGCTTCACCCGCACGGGGCCACCGAGCCCCTGCGAACGGCTGCTGGGCAGGGGGCGGGGCCGGGGGCGGGCCGAAGGGCGGCTCACCGGCGAGGTCTGCTGCGGCAGGGGGCCACCCCTGCCGCAGCAGACCGGTCGCGTGCGCGGGGTCACCGGGACCCTGCGGGGTCTTCGGTCAGGCCGTGTGGAGAGTCAGCCCGTAGCGGTTGAGGATCTCGTTGATGGGCTGGTGCCAGGTCTCACCGCCGCCACTGCAGTTGCCCCAGCCGCCCGACGTGACTCCTTGCGCCTGGTCGCCACTGATGAACGAGCCGCCCGAGTCACCCGGTTCGGCGCAGACGCTGGTCTTGGTCATCTGGCGGACGGCGCCCTGGCTGTAGTTCACGGTCTCGTTCTTGGCGAGGACGTTGCCGCAGTGCCAGTGGGTGGTGGAACCGGAGCGGCAGACCGAGGCGCCGATCGGGGCCTCGTTGGAACCGCGGACCAACTGGTCGGACACGGTGCCCCAGCCGAGTACCACCGGGACGGTCCACCAGCCGCTGCCCACGTTCACCCAGGCGTAGTCGTTGTCGGGGAAGGACGAGCCCTGGAAGGTTCCGATGGCCGAGCCGTCCCAGCCCCTGACCGCTCCGCCGGCCTGGCCGCAGTGGCCGGCCGTCACGAAGCCGCCGTGCACCGAGAAGCCTATGGAACAGCGGACGTTGCCGGTGTAGTACGGGTCACCGCCGACCGTTCCCGCGGCGAAGGTCTGCGGGGCCTCGGCGGTCTGCTTCACCGTGACGGGGCCGGCCTCGCGCGCCTTGGCCACGAACGCGCGGACATCGTTGTCACCCTGCTCCGAGGCGACGACGTTCACCACCACACTGTTCGCCCGGGGATCGACGTGCCAGCTGCTGACACCATCGGGGGCAGGGAGTGCGTCCAGCTTGTTCTTGACGGCGTCGAGCTCGCGCGCCGTGTGGTCGACGACACGGGTCTCCGCGCCGGTCGCACGGACGGCACCGGCCTTGGCGCTGTCCGTGACGGCCACCGTCAGCTTGCCGCTGTTCGCGTCGAACCAGGTGCCGCCGAACGACGCCCCGGCTGCGCTACGCGCCTTTCCCTGCAGTGCTGTTGCCGCCTTCTCCGCGGTGAGCCGCGCCTCTGCCTGACTCTTCGTCAGCCCGAGGTCGCGCTGCATCGCCGTGATGATCCCGGCCGAGGCCTGAGGCTCGGCCGAGGAGGGCGAGCCGGAGGAAGCGGAGGCCTGGGTCATCCCTGCGGTCGCCCAGGTTCCGATGATGAGCAGTGCGGAGAGACCGGTCCGCACCATCGTCGTCTGTCTCAAGGAAGTGCCCTTCTGTTGTTCCAGCATCGTGGGGGTGGAACAGAAAGCGTCCGAGAGGCACCTGAGAGCGCTCTCAGAGGTATCGCTGGGGACTGTAGTCCAGTTCGACGGGCAGGTCCATGCCAATGGCGCCGTCCGAATTCCCCGTCAGCCACCGGAAGATCAGGGCATGAGCAGCGGCAGCCCGGAGGCGCGCCATGGCGCGCGGAACGCGTCCCACTGGCCGACGGGGGTCTCCGTGGAGGTGTCCCAGATCCGTACGGGGCCATCCGCCGCGATGAGCGGCGGCCAGCCCGGGTCGCCGGTGGCCGCGAACTCCGCCCACGCACGCGTCATGCGCGACGCGAGAGCATGGTCGGCTGCGCCCGGAGGCCCCCCGATGAGGAAGTGGACGTTCTCGTCGTCCACCGTGCCGAAGGCGAACGGGATGTCGGCGCAATGCCAGGCCCTGACCGGCTTCCCCCGGCCGTCACGCTGGCGGACGAAGCGGGAGAGACGGGTCCGGCCACCTCGCCGCGTATGGGCCTCGGCCAGTCTGCAGCTGTACTCGCCGAACAGCAGATCCCCGTACACGGCCAGATAGAGGTCGTGTACGGAGGCCTTCGGATCGAGCGCGCGATAGGCGTCCAACACGGCTTCCGGGATCGTGAAGTCTGCCGCGAAGACAGCGAGTTGATCCTCCTCGGTGACCCTCGCACAGCTGCCCACCTCGTCCAGCAGCCGGTATTCCTCCGCTGTATGGCAGACCAGCAGTTCGACCTCTCGGCCGGCACCCGCGGCAAACGCCGTGAGCGGATCGAGGGGCAGGTCGGCGCCCCCTGCCACCGGTCCGTAGATCGCCGGGTCGTAGTGGCGCGCTCCGGATCCGGGGTCGCGCCGGTATCCGTCGGCAACCCGGTCGGAGGCCTCGACCAGCACCTTCGGGGAGGCGGACACCAGCCCGTCGTACGTGGCGCGCACACCGGCCTCCGCCGCCACCTCCGCCGTGGTGCGGGAGGCGGACCCGGGCGAGGCGCAGGCGTTCACGGCGCTGTGCGCGATGGCGCGCCGGAACAGTCCGCGCGCCCCGTCCATCGCCATCAGGCAGGCGACCGAGGTCGCTCCGGAGGACTGTCCGGCCACGGTGACCCGACCGGGGGCACCGCCGAACGCGGCGATGTTGTCCCGGACCCACTCGAGCGCGGCGATCTGGTCGAGCAGGCCCCGGTTGTCCGGGCAGGGGTCCGTGCCGGCGGTGGGCGGGACATGACCGAACCCCTCGAAGCCCAGACGGTAGTTGAACGTGACGACCACGAGCCCGTGGCCGGCCAGGACGGCACCGTCGAAGTCCGGCTGCGCGGAGGAACCGAAGACGTAGGCGCCGCCGTGGATCCAGACGAGCACGGGCAGCGCGTCGCCCTCGTGACCCGGCGTCCAGATGTTCAGGCTGAGGACGTCCTCGTCCCCGGGAGACCAGGCCGGGGCTCCCGGCAACCGCGCCGACTGCGGCGCCACGGGCCCGAAGGCGGCACAGTCCCTGGTTCCGTCCCAGGCCGCCGCCGGGCGCGGGGCACAGAACCGGTCGGCGCCGAACGGCGGTGCGGCGTACGGAATCCCGCGCAGCACGACCACTCCGGGCGCATGTACGGACGCACCTCCCGCGACCGCACCGCTCCTCGTCGTGAACACCCTCATCCGCACTCCCCCGCCACCGCGGTCCCGCCGCCGACCGGGCGGGCACGGTGCTCAGCTTCGCAGCGGAAGGGCGGTCGGGGCCAACACCGTTGTCGCGTCGATTGACGCAGACCCGAGGTGAATCACGCCGGGCCGCTGCTTCCCCGCTCCGGCGCGACCTCTGTCCGGATCTGTGGGATGTACGGCCCTCCGGCCATGGCGGCGCGCCCCCTCGGCGCGGCGGGGTGCGGGCGTCAGCGCCCGTCATCTCGGGCGGCTCTTCCGCGCGGAGACGGGAATGACCCCCGGCCAGTACGTCGAGTCCGTGCGCCTGGAAGCGGCGCAGGCCCTGCTCGCCGGGGGAAGTGATCCGGTGGACTCGGTGGCCGAGGGGGCGGGGTTCGGCTCGGCGGAGACCGTGCGGCGGACGTTCCAGCAGGTGCTGGGGGTGTCCCCCACGGTCTGCCGCGCACGGTTCCGTACGACGGCGGTCTCCGGCAGGGGCGCGCGCACATGAGGGCTCCGGCGGAGACGGATGCCGGGCATCGAGCCCTCTGGCCCCGGGGGCGGTCTGCTCCCCGGGGTCAGCTTCCGACGAGTTCCCGCACGGTGGCCATGTCGCTGAAGGGCAGCAGCGCGTCACCGACGATCTGGTAGGGCTCGCTGCCCTTGCCCGCGATCAGGACGACGTCGTCCGGGCCGGCTTCCGACAGGGCGAAGGCGATGGCCCCACGGCGGTCGGCGAAGCGTTCGTAGCGGGTTCCGGTGACCTCGATGCCAGGTGCGACCTGGTCCATGATCCTCTCGGGGTCCTCGCCGCGCGGGTTGTCCGAGGTGAGCACGCAGAGATCCGAATGGGTTCCGGCGATCTCGCCCATCTCGGCGCGCTTGGTGGTGTCCCTGTCCCCGCCGCACCCGAAGACGGTGATGACCTTGGACCGGGCGAAACCCCGGATGGTGCTCAGCACCTTGTTCAGGGAGTCCGGGGAGTGCGCGTAGTCCACGATCACCGAAATGTCGCCCTCGGTCGTGAAACGTTCGAACCGGCCCGGGATCTGCGGCATCCGTTCGAGCGCGGCGACCAGGCCCGGCAGGGCGTGGCCCAGGGTGTGGCAGGCCGCCACCGTGGCCAGCGCGTTGGACACGGAGAACCTGCCGGGTGCGGGGATCGCGGCGGGGTACTTGCGGCCGTCGTGGTGCAGCGTGAAGCGGGTACCCGAGGCGTCGACGACCAGGTCGGTGGCACGGTAGTCGGCCTCGGCGTCGAGGGCGTACGTGGTCACCGCACCGGGCATCATCGTGCCGACGAGGGTGCCCACCGGGTCGTCGGCGTTGACCACGGCTTGCTTGCACAGCCCTTGGAAGAGCCGGAGTTTGGCGTCCCGGTAGTTCTCCATGGTGCCGTGGTCGTCCAGGTGGTCCTGGCTCAGGTTGGTGAAGACCCCCACGTCGACGAACGTGCGGTCGACCCGGTGCGTCAGCAGGCCCATGGACGTGGCCTCCAGCACCACGGTGCCCACCCCGCGATCGCGCATGCAGCCCAGCAGGTACTGCAGGTCGGGGGATTCCGGGGTGGTCAGCACGGACCGGGGCATCGGGATCAGCTCGTCGCCGATGCGGCTGCCTGCCGTGCCGATGACCCCGGCCTTCGCCCCCTCGGAGATCCGCAGCACGGACTCGACCATGTACGACACGGAGGTCTTCCCGTTGGTGCCGGTGATCGCCACCATGTCCATCCGGCGACCGGGTTCGCCGTAGTAGCGGGAGGCGGCGACGGCGGCCATGCTCCGGGTGTCCGGCACCTGCACGACACAGACGTCGCCCACGGTCGCGGGCAGCTCGAAGCCGTCCTCCACGACGACCGCCGCCGCGCCCCGGGCGAGGGCCGGGGCGACCGCGCCGGGGCCGCCCTCCAGGTGCCCGGGCACCGCGATGAACAGCGATCCCGGCGCCACCCGGTCCGCGTCGAAGGCCGTTCCGGCGGTGATGTACGTCCTCTGCGGGTCGCCCTGGAGGACGTGGTGGGTCTGTCCGGCCAGCAGCTCGCTCAGCTTCAAGATGGTCCCTTCGAGGGGTGGCTCGAGCCGTGGTGCGGCCGTCGCCGGAATGCCGCGACGGCGGTGCGCCGAAGCAGCGGTGGGGAAGTGGAGCCCGTGCTGCGCGCTCGGTTCGGGCGCGGAAGTACGCGGAGGAGCGGGGCGAGACGTCGCCCGGGGAGCGGTGACCGCTTGAAGGTCGCTAGCCGTGCCCGTGCAGGGCGTTACGGCAGCTCGTGGGCACACCGAGGGCGGCCTGGTGCAGGCACTTCCCTATGAACACGGTGCGACCCATGGGCCGAGTGTACGTCCGGACAGGTGGTGCGGATTCCGCTTCAGCGACGTACGGCGGCTCCCCACTCTCTCGAAGCATCGAGCAGCGAGACCGTGAAGGGGTGCCGGGGAACGGTCAGGATCCGCTCTCCGGGCCCTTCCTCGACCACCTCTCCGCCGTCCAGCACCGCCACCCGTGTGGCCGGTGCCGCGGTGTCGAGGTCGTGCGTGATCAGCACGACGCTCGGCCCGCCCGGCCGGCGGATCAGTGTGGCGAGCAGGTCCAGCAGGGAGCGCCTGGTCACGGGGTCCAGGCCCGAGGTGATCTCGTCGCAGATCAGCACGCGTGGCCGCGCGAGGAGCGCTCGGGCGAGGGCCGCGCGCTGGAGTTCGCCGCCGGACAGCCGGCCGGGCGGTCGGAGGACGAGGTCCTCGTCCAGTCCGAGCTCCGTCAGCACCCGCCGGGCCTCCGCCGCTGCCTCGTGGCGCTCGACGCCGTGCAGGCGTACCGCTGTGCGGGCCACCTGGTCCAGGACAGGGCGGTGCTCGTCGAAGGCGGCCCGCGCGTCCTGGAAGACGTACTGCACGGCGGCGAGCTGCGCACGGCTGCGGTCCCGCAGACTGCGCGGCAGCACTGTGCCGTCGAGCAGGACCTGCCCCGTGTGGTCGCGGTGGAGACCGGCGAGGCAGCGGGCGAGGGTGGTCTTGCCGCTGCCCGAGCGGCCGACGACGGCGAGGCATTCGCCGCTGCGGAGGGCGAGCCTGTCCACGTTCAGCACCGGGACGCGGGCGCCGCCGGTCCGGTGGCGGGCGACGAGTCCGCTGACCGTCAGCAGCTCCGCGCCGGTGCCCCCGGGGTCCGCGTACGGCACGGTCCTCGGTTCGGCGAGGAGCTCCTTGGTCCACGGGTGTGCGGGGGCGCCCAGGATCCGGTGGGCCGGGCCCTGCTCCACCACACGTCCGCCGCGCATCACGAGTACCTCGTCGGCCAGTTCGCGTACGACGTCGAGGTCGTGGCTGAGCAGCAGTACGGCGATGCCGCGTCCCGCCACCGCGGCGAGCTGGTCGACGACACGACGCTTGGTCAGGGTGTCCTGCCCGGTGGTGGGCTCGTCGGCGACGATGACGCGGGCGCCGAGGAGCAGCGCCTGTGCCAGGACGACACGCTGCTGCTGGCCGCCGGACAGCTGGTGCGGGTAGCGGCCCAGCACCTCGCCGGAATCGGCGAGCTGGGCATCGGCGAGAGCCTCGGCCACCCGGTGTCGTGCCGTGGCCCGGCGTCGCGGCCGGGGCAGGTCGCGCACCTGCTGCCGCGCCATGTCCCGCAGGAGGGCTCCGGTGCGGCGGGCCGGGTTGAGGACGGCAGCGGGGTGCTGGGGGATGTAGCCGATCCGGGTGTCGTGCACGACCACCTCGCCGGTCACCCGCGCTCCCGTGGGGTACTCACCGAGCAGCGCGAGGCCGGTGGTGGTCTTGCCGCTGCCGGACGCGCCGACCAGGGCGGTGACGGTGCCGGGCCGGACCCGCAGCGAGACCCGGTCGACGATCGTCCGCCCGCCGACCTCGACGGTCAGCCCGGTGACGGTGGCGATCACGGGGTTCTCATTCATGGCCTACGGGCCTTCCGGGAGGGGGTGCGGTTCTTCTCCATGGCGGCGTCGACAAGCAGATTGCTGCCCATGGTGAGCGCGACGATGAGCAGGGCGGGCACGACGACCGCCCAGGGCTGGATGAGCAGTCCGGTGCGGTTGCGGTCCACCATCACGGCCCAGTCGGCGGCGTCCGGAGCGACCCCGATGCCGAGGAAGGCCGCGGTGGCGACCAGGTAGAGCACGCCGGTCAGCCTGATCCCGGCGTCGGCGGCGAGGGTGCGCAGGATGGATCGCCCGACGTACCCGACGGCGAGGCGCCACCAGCTCTCCCCCTGCATGCGCAGCGCCTCCACGGCGGGCCGTGACGCCGCCTCAGCGGCGGCCGCGCGCACGATCCGGGCCGCGTCGGGGATGGAGACGAAGGCCACCAGCAGCGCGAGCCCCGCCGCTCCGGGCGGAAAGGCGGCGGCGACCAGCAGGATCATGAGGAGCGAGGGAACGGCGAGCAGCACGTCCAGCGGGCGCATCAGCACGTCCTCCAGCCATCTCCGCTGGGTGAGCGCGCTGATCAGGCCGATCGGCAGGGCGACAAGGTAGGCCAGGGCGGTGGCCGCCAGTGCGACGAGCACCACGGGCCGCCCGCCGAGCAGCACCTGGTGCATGACGTCCCGGCCGACGAAGTCCGTACCGAGCAGGTGCCCGCCGCCGAGGGTGAAGGAGGCGGCGCGGGCCGAGGGCTCCCCCACGAACAGCGGCCCGGCCAGGGCGAGGCCGAGCGGGATCGCGGCGACAGCAGCTCCGGGTGCGTATCTGCGAAACCGCTTCATGCCGCCGCCCCCGTGCGTGGCGCGAGCCGGTGGGTGACGAGGTCGGCGCCGAGATTGAGCACGACGGTGGCGAGACCGAAGACCACCGCGAGTCCCTGCACGACGGGGATGTCGCGGTCGGCCACCGCGTTCATGAGGACCGTGCCGAGTCCGGGGATCACGTAGAGGGCCTCCACGACGATGACGCCGCACAGCAGCCAGTCGATGGTGCGGGCGAGCTGCTGGGTGGCGGGAGCGAGGGCGTTGGGCAGGGCGTGCCCGTAGCGGATGCGGGCCCCGGGGATTCCGTACCGCTCGGCATGGGCGGTGTAGGGGGCGGCGAGCGCCTCGATCATGCCGGCTCTGACCAGCCGGGCCAGCGAACAGACGGGCCGGGCGAGCAGCACGAGGACGGGGAGGACGAGCACGGCGGGGTGTGCGAGCAGACCGGTGCCGTATCCGACGGCGGTCGGCGGGAACCAGCCGAGCCGCAGGGCGAAGACGCTCACCAGCAGCACTCCGAGGGCGAATTCGGGCACCGCGTAGACGCCGAGGGTCGCGGAGCTGATCAGCCGGTCGGTGAACCGCCCTTCGTGGCGGGCTGCGAGTACGCCGAGGCCCACCCCCACCGGGATCAGGAGAGCGACCGTGACCGTGGCGAGCAGCAGGGTGGGGCCGAAGCCGTCCGCGAGGAATCCGGCCACGGGCCGTCCGGAGGTGAGCGAGGTGCCGAAGTCGCCGTGGAGCAGCCCCGTGACCCATTCGGCCAGCCGCTCGTGGGCGGGCCGGTCGAGTCCCATCGCCTCGCGGACGGCCGCGATGCGCTGCGGGTCGGGCTGATCCCCGGCGAAGGCCACCGCGGCGTCACCCGGCAGCGCCTCGGTGAGGGCGAAGACCAGCAGCACCACGGCCGCGGTCTGCACGGCACCGAGGAGCAGCCGTCGGGCGATCCAGGAACGCAGTCCGTTCACGCCAGCCAGACCTTGTCGAAGCGCGCCCAGTCCAGGGTGTTGGCGGGTGCTTCGCGGGAGACGCCACGCAGGGAGCGTGCGGTGCCGAGGATCCAGTCGCCGAAGCCCCAGACGAGGAAGCCTCCTTCGGCGTGCAGCTGCCGTTGCATCCGCCCGTAGAGGGTGTTCCGCGCCGCCTTGTCCTTGGTGGACTGCGCCTGTTGGTAGAGCGTGTCGAAGGCCTTGTCCTGCCACTTGGTGGCGTTGGTGGTGGAGCCGGTGAGCAGCCGCTGGGAGATGTGCGACTCGATGGGCATGGCGCCGGACCGGTAGCAGCACAGGGTGCCGGCGTCGAGGATGTCCTTCCAGTAGGAGTCCTTGCTGCCCATCCGTACGTCGACGGTGACTCCGGCGCGTGCTGCCTGGTCCCGGAAGATCCCGGCGGCCTCGGTGAAACCGGCGGCGACGGCGGAGGTGTCGAGCGTGACCTTCAGGTCCTGCGCGCCGGCCTGCTTGAGCAGGCTGCGGGCGCGGCCGATGTCCTGTTCGCGCTGCGGGAGTTCGTCCGCGTAGTACTCGTATCCCTTGCCGAAGAGGTCGTTGCCCTTCTCGCCCGCACCGGACAGGGCGCCGTCGACGAGTTCCTGACGGTCGGCGATGAGGAAGAACGCCTCGCGGACCCGGGGGTCGTCGAAGGGCGGGCGGTCGGTCTTCATGGCGAAGGCCTGCATGGCACTGTTCCGCAGCCGGACGATCTCGATGCTGCCCGCCTTCTCGTGGGCGCGTCCGGTGGCGGGGTTGAGCTCGTGCGCGTACTCGATCTGTCCGCCGAGGAGGGCGTTGATCCGGGCGGACTCCTCGTTGGCGACGACGAATTCGAGCTCGTCCAGGTGCGGTGCGCCTTCCCAGTGGGTGTCGTTGCGCCGCAGGACGGTGGAGCGCCCGGGGGTGAAGGAGACGAAGCGGAACGGGCCGGAGCCGATCGGCTCGTCGTCGAACGCGGTGGCGCCGTCCTGGACGATGTAGGCCCCGAAGGCGGCCATCACGTTGGGGAATTCGGCGGTCGGCCGCTTGAGTACGAATTCGACGGTCCGCTCCGACGTGGCGCGGCTCGCCTTCAGGTCGATGGGTTCCAGGGAGGCGCGGGCGCGGTACGCCTCGGCCGGGTCGGCGATGCGGCGGTAGCTGTACAGGACGTCGGCGGCCGTGACCGGTTTCCCGTCGTGGAACTCCGCCTGCCGCAGGGTGACGGTCCAGCGGTCGAGGCCGGCGTTCGGCTCCCAGGTCTCGGCCAGGCGTGGCACCGCGGCCAGGTCGGCGCCGTAGTCGGCGAGCTTGTCGAAGAGCGCCTTGCTCCGGGCGGCGTCGGCGAAGAGGTTCCCGAGGTGCGGGTCGAGGGTCTCGCTCGCGCCGCCTCCGGCGAAGGCGGCGCGCAGCCGTCCGCCACGCCGAGGGGTGCCGTCCCCCTTGCCGGTGGCGTTCCCTGCGGGGGGCGTGGAGCATCCGGCGAGCGTGAGAGCGCCGAGGCCTGCCGCTCCTCCGGCAGCGGCGAGGAAGCCGCGCCTGCGCAGGCCGGGGAAGCGTTCGTGTCTGTCGGCCGGTGCGGTCATGGCTGTTCTCCTGTTGCTGGATGGGCGGACTTCCTGGCGACGAGGTGGAGCCGGTCGCCGTCGGCTGCGGTACCGGGTTCGGCGCCCGGCCGCCAGGGCGGCTCGGTGCGCGGCCCGGGGCCGTCGTACAGGGCGAGGACGTCGAAGCCGTGGACGGTGAGGAAGTGGCGCAGTTCCTGGGGCAGGAGCAGCCGCCACGCGGAGTGCTCCTCGACGGGTGGGCTGCCGTCGTCGGCGGTCCAGCCGCGGGTACGCCGCAGGAGTTGGGCGGCACGGTCGACGTGCAGTGCGGTGGTCGAGCGGTACGTCGTGCCCTGCCAGGTGAAGCGGGAGACTGCGGGCCCGGTGGGAGGTTCCTCCCGGCCGAGGAAGTACGCGCCGTTGCGCATCTCCGCGACCAGCAGGCCGCCGGGCACCAGGGTGCGTCGGCAGGACGTCAGGAATCCGTCGAGCTGCTCGTTCGTGTGGCAGTACAGCAGTGAGCTGTCCAGGCACACCACGGCGTCGTAGATCCTCTGACCGAAATCGAACCGGCTGAGATCGGCCTGTACGTAGACCGGCCCCGGGTGGTGGGCGCGGGCGTGGTCGAGCATGGTGGCGGAGAGGTCGGCGGCGGTGACACGCCGTCCGGCGTCCTGGAGGCAGGCCGCGTCGCGGCCGGTCCCGCAGCCCAGGTCCAGGACGGCCGGCCCCGCGCCGTACCGTCGCAGGAGGTCCTCCGTCCAACGCCCGGCGAGGCGTTCGGGGTCGGGGAACCTGGCCTCGTAGAGCTCCGGGCGGTCGGTGAGCAGATTCCCTGTCCGGCGCTTCATGCCGTCACCTCCACGGGGGCGGGCCGTGTGGGAGGCAGGGTGCCGTTGCGCTGCAGCCAGGTCACGCCGGCAGCCGAGGCCAGCCCGGCCGCCACGCAGCAGGCCCAGGGGAGCAGCACGGCCGGGCCGCCGTCCCCGCCTCGCTGGGCGGCGTCCATGGCCCAGCCGACAGCCGCGTTGCCGACGGCCGCGGCGATGCCGGAGACCGCGTAGAAGATCCCGAAGTACGTACCCGTCAGCGCCTGCCTCCCGAACCCTGGGATCAGTTCCATGACGAAGGGCTGTGCGGTCATGACTCCCAGATGCAGCAGGAGCGCTCCGGCCAGTACGGGCAGGGCGCGCAGCGTGGCGTCCAGGGCCCCGTCCGGTGGTGTGTCCGTGCCCGTGACGAGCATCGGCGGTACGAAGGCGAGCCCCATCAGCACGAGTCCTGCGGCGATCCAACGCCCCCTGGTCCCCCGGCCCTTCAGTGCGCGGGTGATCCGGAGCTGGAAGGCGACGCCCGCGAGCGTGCCCACCAGGAAGACGAGTCCGGCGGCTCCGTCCCAGCCGGTGGCCTGACGGGCGCCGGCGGGCAGCAGCAGATAGAGCTGGTTCTCGAGGGTGAACATGCCGACCATGGCCAGTGCGAAGGCGAGGAAGGCGCGGTTGCCGACGGCTTCCCTCCAGTCGGCGGTGACGCTGCTGGTGGCCGGTGGCACATCCCGGGCCGGGAGCACCAGGGCCTGCGCGACGGTGAGCACGGCGAAGATCGCGGCTGCGGTGAGCGCGGAGGCCCGGAAGTCGACGAGCAGCAGGGCGCTGCCCAGGAGAGGGCCGATGAGGGCGCCGGTCGTCGCGAAGACATTGAACAGGGCGAACGCCTCGGCCCTGCGCTCCCCCGCTTCCTGCGCGAGATAGGTGCGGACGGCGGGGTTGAACAGGGCGCCGGCCACTCCGCTGAGCACGGAGGCGGCGAGCAGTACGGGCAGCCCGTCGCCGAGCGCGAAGAGGGCGAAGCCGACGGTGCGTATCGCGCAGCCGGCGATGATGACGCCTCGGGCGCCGAGCCGGTCGGCGGCGGAGCCGCCTATGAGGAAGAGGCCCTGCTGGCTCAGGTTGCGTACGCCGAGGATGACGCCGACGACGGCCGCCGACATGCCCAGGTTGCCACCGAGGTGGGTGGCGAGGTAGGGGATGAGGAGGTAGAAGCCCGTGTTGACGCCGAGTTGGTTGATCAGCAACAGGCGGATGGCGAGCGGGAATCCTCGGATCTCCTGCCAGGTCTTCATGAGGCCGCGCTCCGGACCCCGGCTTCGGTGCGGGGCCGTACGCCGAGCCCCGGCCGGCTCGCCGCCGCGACGAATCCGTCCTCGCCGCCGATGCCGGTCCAGGGGTCGTGGGCGAGCAGGAGGTGCCCGTCGAGGTCGGTCCAGCGGGCGCGGTCGGCGATGTGGACGGCGGGGGCGATCCCGAGGCTGCTGGCGGTCAGACAGCCGAGCATCAGGTCCGTGCCACTGTCCTCGATCAGGGCGGCGATACGGAGAGCGGCGTGGACGCCACCGCATTTGGCGAGTTTGACGTTGATTCCGTGGACCCTTCCGGCGAGCCTGCGCGCGTCCTCGTAGGTGACCGCGTCCTCGTCCGCGACGACGGGCACGGGTGACCGGGCGGCGAGCCGTGCGAGGGCTTCCGGGTCACCGGGGGTGAGGGGCTGTTCCACGGCCTCGATGCCGAGGTCGGCGAACCGGGGCAGGAGCGCGCGTGCCTGGCCCGCCGACCAGGCCCCGTTGGGATCGAGGAGGAGGCGGGCGGCCGGGGCCGCGGCGCGGACGGCGCGCACCCGGTCGAGATCGGCTTCCTGGTCCCGGTCGCCCGCCTTGATCTTGATGACGGAGAATCCGGCCTCGCCCAGTTCCCTGGCCTGGGCGGCTGCCCGTCCCGGCGAGGTCAGGGAGATCGTGCGGGCGGTGGCGGCCCTGGGTGCCACGGCCGACCCGAGGAAGCGGTGGACGGCGGTGGCGGTGCGTTTGCCGACCAGGTCGAGGAGCGCCGCCTCTACGGCGGCGGTCATGGCGGCCGGGGTGCCGGGCGCGGTGAGTTCGCCGACCCGCAGGGCGTGCAGCGCGGTCTCCGGCCCGGTGAAGCGGGTGAGCCGCTCACCGGCCCGGGTGGCGAGACGTTGCAGGGTAGGTGTGTCAAGGCCGTAGAAGACGCTGGTGACGGCCTCGCCATGGCCGCTGAGCCCTTCGTGTTCGACGGTGAGGCACACGGCGTCACGGGCGGTCATGGTCGACCGCGAGATGCGCAGCGGTTCGGCGAGGACGAGCCGCACGGTCTGCTGGGTGAGTTTCACGGCCGGCTCTCCACTCGTTCCGCCAGCGGATCGGTGACGGTGGTGCACCTGGCCCATCCCCCGGTATGCGGCGTGCGTGGGTGCGGGACGTCGACGGGGGATCCGGCCGCACGGCCGGGGTCGAGGTGGTGGGCGGTCATGAAGTCGTCGTCGTAGACGGTGCCGAGATAGCGGTGCGGTCCGTCGGGGAAGACGGTGGCGACGGCGGCCCCGGGATGGGTGCGCGCGGCCCAGGCGGCGACGCGGGCTACGGCGCCGGTGCTCCAGCCGCCGCTGACGAAGTTGCCACGGGCCAGGCGACGGCAGGAGTCGGCGGCCTCGGCCGGGCCGATCCAGTGGACCTCGTCGAAGGCGTCGTAGGCGACGTTACGCGGATGGATGCTGCTGCCGAGACCTCGCATCAGCCGGGGCTCGGCGGCCTGGCCGAAGATCGTGGACCCTGTGGAGTCGACGGCGATGAGGCGCAGGCCGGGCCAGTGCCTGCGCAGCGGCCCGGCGACCCCGGCGCTGTGGCCTCCGGTGCCGACGCTGCAGACGAGGATGTCGAGGTGGTCGAGCTGGGTGGCCAGTTCGGCCGCGAGCGAGGCGTAACCCGCCGTGTTGTCAGGGTTGTTGTACTGGTCGGGCCAGTACGCGCCGGGCAGCCGGGTCAACAGGTCGTGCAGCCGCTCCAGACGGGCGCCCTGCCAGCCGCCGCGCGCCGCGGGGCGGTCCACCAGTTCGAGGCGCACTCCGTACGAACGGAGCAACTGCCGCATGGGGGCTTCCAGTTCGCTGTCGCCGACCAGTACGACGGGGTGCCCGAGGGCCTGTCCGGCGAAGGCGAGGCCTATGCCGAGCGTGCCGGAGGTCGATTCCACGACCGGTGCGCCCGGAAGCAGTTCGCCGCGTTCTTCCGCGCCCAGGAGCATGGAGACGGCGGCCCGTGCCTTCATTCCTCCGACGGCGTGCCCTTCGAGCTTGGCCCAGAAACCGGGGTGGGGCAGGGGCAGTCCGGTGGTGATCCTGGCCAGCGGGGTGCGGCCGAGGAGGGCGAGGAGCTCGCGGTTGGCCTCCTCCGCCTTGGACACGAAGCCGCATGACCCCGCTTGCTGATTCGGCCCAGAACTCGGCACTGGTCCTGCGGCGGGCAGGGATGCCGTGGTCACGAGGTGCCTCCGTCGTCCGTGCGGTAGTGGTGGATGGTGCCGGGTCCGCCGTCGAGCCAGAAGAAGGGGTAGGGCTCCGCGCACACCGCGGCCACTCCGGCACCCATGAAGCGGGGCAGGACCGCGCTTCCGGTCTGGGCGAACATGACCAGGGGCTTCCCGTGCTCCAGGGCCCTCCGGCGCAGCGGGTCGAAGGTCCCGTTGCCTAGCGTCATGCCGGAGGCCAGCACCGCGTCGCAACGGCTGATCTCTCCGAGGGCGTCCGTACGGATGGGCTCTCCCCACTCGGTGGTGCCCCCCTTCAGGTCGCAGGGGATAGCGGTCAGCCCACGGGAACGAAGCTCGGCCAGAAGGGAGTTGACGACGCCGACCACCAGGACGGTGCCGCCGGACGGCATGTCCAGCAGGTCGACGACTGCGGCAGCCCGTGCCTGCGAACGCTCCAGCGAACTTCCGGCGGGGACGGTCACGGGCTTCGCGCCGTGGGACGGGGTGTGCGGCATGACGTCCATCAGGTACGCGTCCAGTGCCGCGACCCGGACCGGCAGCAGCGGGTGGGTGAGGAGCGTGGCCACGTCCGCGCCGGCGCAGTCCTCGGCGGTTCCGTCGGGAAGCGCGCCCGGTTCGACCGCGCACGAGCCGACGGCACGGTCGAGGCGGAGGCTGAGGACCTCGTTGCGGTATCCGCCGCGCCGCCCGTCGTGCCGGGCGGTCTGCGACGTCGTGAAGGCCACGGCGATACGGCGGGTCAGCGGGTCCGGGCCGAGTTCGCCGCGGAGGGCCTGGCAGAGCAGGGCGTCGAGGCTCGGGACGAGGGCGCGCGAGGTCGTCGTCATGAGCGCACCAGCAGCGGACGCACTTCCGCGAGCAGCGTCTCGACGCGGTCGCGGGCACCGAGGCCGGTGGCGTCACCGGCCATGATGTGACCGATATACGCGTTGTTACTGTCCGCCACCTCGACGGTGCGGCCCGCCTCGGCGAACTGCGCCTCCAGCACACCGTCGGCGTCCCGCACACCGTCGGCGCCCTCCATGGATACGAGCGTGCCCGCCGCGTCAGGAACGAGAAAACCGACGGCCGCGCTGCGCAGGGCCGTCTCCCGGCGGCGGAGGTCGGGTTCCCGGCCGAGCGCCACATCGACGCAGGCGGCGGCGAGGTCGATCCCGGTGACATGGCGGACCAGCTCGGTGATGCGGTTGCCCGCAGGACGGGGGTTGACCTCCACGACCCGGGGGCCGTCGGCCGTCAGCTTGATCTCGGTGTGCGCGACGACGTCGTCGAGTCCCAGCGCCACCCCGGCGCGCACCGCGGTGCCGGTCGCGGCGGCGAGCTCGTCGGGGGCCAGTGCGGCCGGGAACATGTGGCCGGTCTCGACGAAGGACGGGGCTCCGCCGATGCTCTTGTCCGTCACGCCGACGACGTGCGCGACGCCGCGGCAGATCACGGTCTCGACGCTCACCTCCGGGCCGCGGAGGAACTCCTCGAGCAGGACGTGGGGCGCGCGTCGCTGCCCCCTGGCGTTGCGCGGGAAGGCCTCCATCGCCCGGCAGGCCGCGGTCAGCTGCTCCGCTTCGTCGACCCGGCGTACGAACATGCCCGCACAGAGGTCCACCGGCTTGACCACCAGTGGGTAGCCGATGTCACGGGCGGCCACGACAGCCTCGGCCTCGTCCGCACACACCGCGAAGCGGGGGCCGGGGACGCCCGCGGCGGCCAGGACGCGTCGGGTGGCGTCCTTTCGGCAGGCGTTCTCCATGGCTTCGGCCGAGGGCCCCGGCAGGCCCAGCCGGGCGGCGATCCGGGCGGCGGTCGGCAGGTAGTAGTCACAGGACGTGACCACTCCGTCGAAACGCAGGACCCGGTGCAGCTGCTCGACCTGCGGAAGCAGTTCGTCGACGTCATTGGTGGGCGCCGTGACGACATTACGTGCGGTGAGCAGCGGATGCGCCGCGCCTTCCGGTGCCGACCGGAGGTAGTGGTGCAGGTCGCGGGTGAGGAAGGTGAAGTGGTGGCCCGCCTCCTCCAGGGCCCGTGGCAACAGTCTGCTCATCGACCCGACCCAGCTCTCGACCACCAGTAGATGAGCCACGAACTCCCCCTGTTCACAGTGCCGTCGGTAGTGCGGGCAGGCAGAAATCACCCCCGTACGGGGGCTGCCGGACCGGCCGCACACACGCTATCGATAATCGTTTTCATTGTCATCTGAATGGCGTCGCTGCTCCTGGAATCCGGCTTCCGTTGCGCCCGTCGCCGGACCGGAGTGGAATTGCATACAGGGGGACCCGGAGAAAGGGACACGCCATGAGCGACAGCGACCGGGGGGACGACGTCTACCAGCCGCAGGAGCCGGAGGCCTCCGACCCCGCAGACCTGCTGGATCTGGAGGACACCCTGGACACGTCCGGGCTCACCGACGTCCTGGACGAGGGCTACTCCCCGCCGGACCGGCCCTGGGCTGTCGACGACGAGGGCACCACCGCCTCGGAGCAGTACACGGGCGAGTCCCTCGACCGCCGGCTGACCAGGGAAGTCCCCGAGAGCACCGATCCCGCACCCGACGGTCCCGGCGATCCGGCGGACGACGACGGGGAGCTCTACGACATGGACGAAGTGGGGACGGACCGCGCGGGCAGACTCACACAGGAGGGCGACGGGCACGTGCCCTCCACCCTCACCGCCCAGGACGTCGGCATCGACGGCGCGGCGGCGTCCGCAGAGGAAGCGGCGATGCACCTGATCCCCGAGGAACGAGACCTGTTCGGGGAGGAGCCTGTTCCCTGAACGCACTCGAAGCGCTGCTGAGCGACTCCGAGAACGAAGCGGTACGACCGCCCTCGGCACCCTGACGACGAGTTGCGCCGGGCCCGTCGCCGACCCCGGAGCGCGAGCGCGAACGAGTCCTGCTGGACAGGGGCTGCCCCTGAGGGCGGCGGGCACACCGGCGTACTGCTGCACAGAACATGCGAGCCGGCCCGCGCGAGGCCCGACCGGTGAACACATGTGCGCCCGCGGTGCAAAGGGGCACGGAAGGACCGGCCGAAACGCACCGTTGCGCTGCCTGCGCCCCGGAAAACGCTTGGACGCCGACGGTCCGGCCACGCAAGACTCTTCTCCCCCGGATCTCTTGCCATGGACGCGCTGCCGGCGCTTCCGCCCGGTACCGTGTCGCGCCTTCGGCGCGGAGATCCCGCCACGGCGGAGTCCGGAGCAACTGCCCGCGAAACGACATGAGGTCGGCATGGGATCGCAGCAGTCTCACGGCACCGGACCGGGCAAGGGCCCGGTCCAGCTCGCACTCCGCCACTACCTGCGGGAGCTCTCCCGCCAGCGCAGACTTTCCGTCCCCGGGCTCATGCTCCCGGCTTTCGGCAACATCGGGATCACCTACATCGCGCCGCTGGTCGTCGCCAAACTCGTCGGCCGGATCGCCGAGGACGGGGCCCTGAGCCTCCGTGAGGCGCTCCCCTACGTCGGGGTGTTCGCCGGAGTGCTGCTCCTGGCGGAAGCGATGTGGCGGCTGGGCCTCCACTGCCTCAACCGCGTCGACGCCCGAGGCATCGAGCACCTGTACGTCACCGGAATGGACGAGCTGTTCGCCAAGGACGCCTCGTTCTTCCAGGACAACTTCGCCGGATCACTGACCAAGAGAGTGCTGAGTTTCGCCTCACGCTTCGAGGAGTTCGTCGACACCCTCACGTTCAACGTCGTCGGAAGCCTGGCTCCGCTGCTGTTCGGCACGGTGATCCTGTGGACCTACGATCCCCTGCTGGTGGCCGGCCTGCTGACGATGATCGCCGTGACCGCCGTGTGCGCCGCACCGCTCATCCGGCGCCGGCAGAAACTGGTCAACCGGCGCGAGGAGGCGATCGCCCGGGTGGCGGGCCATGTGTCCGACGCGCTGATGAACATGGACACCGTGCACGCGTTCGCGGCCGAGGAACGCGAGGCCGCCGAGCACCGGGCGCGGGTCGCGGAGTCCCGGCGGCTGACGCTGCGCTCGTGGGACTACGGCAATCTGCGCATCGACACCCTCGTAGCTCCGCTGTCCGTGCTCACCAACGCACTGGGTCTGCTCCTCGCCGTCGGGATCGGGGCCGGCGGCGGCAGCGTGGAGGCGATCGTGGTCGCCTTCACGTACTACACCGGTTCGACCCGCATCATGTTCGAGTTCAATCAGATCTACCGCCGCCTCGAGAGTTCGATGACCGAGGCCGCGCAGTTCACCGAACTGCTCCTCGTCGAGCCCACCGTGCTGGACCCCGCGGCACCGGAGCCGCTGAGCCCGCAGTCCGCGGGCGTCCGCTTCGAACAGGTCACCTTCGCTCACGACGGGGGTGACCCCATCTTCGAGGGGCTCGATCTCGACGTGCCGAGCGGGTCGAGGATCGGTCTCGTCGGGCGGTCCGGCGGTGGCAAGACCACGCTCACCCGGCTGCTGCTGCGCATGGCCGACGTCCGGTCCGGCCGTATCCTGATCGGCGGTCAGGACATCAGCCGGCTGCGTCAGTCCGATCTGCGGAGCCTGATCGCGTACGTCCCGCAGGAACCGGCCATGTTCCACCGCACCCTGCGCGAGAACATCCAGTTCGCCCGACCGGAGGCCACCGACGCGGAGATCCGCGCCGCCGCCGACGCGGCCCACGTCACCGAGTTCGCCGACCAACTCACGTCCGGCTTCGACACGATGGTCGGGGAACGGGGCGTCAAGCTCTCCGGCGGGCAGCGTCAGCGGGTCGCCCTCGCCCGGGCGATCCTGCGTGACGCACCGGTCCTGCTGCTCGACGAGGCGACCAGCGCGCTGGACTCCGAGAGCGAGACCCTCGTCCAACAGGCGCTGTGGCAGCTGATGGAGGGCCGGACCGCCCTGGTCGTCGCGCACCGCCTGAGTACGGTCGCGGCCATGGACCAGCTCATCGTGCTCGACCACGGCCGCATCGTCGAGCAGGGCACGCATCACGAGCTTCTGCACACCGACGGCGCCTACGCCAAGCTCTGGCACCACCAGTCCGGCGGCTTCCTCGTCGACACCGCCACCGGCGAGCGTGTCGCCACGGCCGAACAGGCGCGGTGAGGACCCCGGCACCGTCCGACCGGTCGGTGTGACACGCCCGGCCCACGTTCCGCGCGCATCGGCCTCCCCCGGGCCGGGCGTGCGGACACGGCCGGGCTGCGTACGGACAGCAGGCCCGGGCGCCGCCCGTCCGCCCTGGCCTGCGCCCGCCCGGCGCAAGAGTGCGTCGATGGCAACAGGAGTGGGCCACCGCATGCCCACCACTCCCTCGTCCGAGGGCACGCCCCGGATCGGCGTCACCGGGCGCGCTGTCATGGGCAGCGGCCTCGCCCTCACGGTCACACCGTCGCCGTCCACAACCGCACCGGTCCGCGGGCCGCACTCCGCACGGACCGGACGGTCGTGCCACAGAGCATCGACAACCGTCCGGAGAACATGGGCGACACCATCGCAGCCTCCCGGTCCGCGATCGCTTGCACCTCGTAAGCTCGGTAGCCGTTCCACCATGGCGGTCGGGTCGACCTGCTGAAACCACGAAACGGGAAGTAGGCAGAGCCACAATGAGCAGCACAGCACAGATCGGTGTCACGGGCCTTGCCGTCATGGGGCGGAACCTGGCCCGGAATTTCGCACGCAACGGATACACCGTTGCTGTGCACAACCGCACGGCTGCTCGCACCCGCGAACTCGTCGACCAGTTCGGCGATGAGGGTGATTTCATCGCGACCGAGAGTGCCGAGGATTTCGTCGCAGCCCTGGAAAGGCCACGACGCCTGGTCGTCATGGTGAAGGCCGGAGAGGCCACGGACGCAGTGATCGCGGAGTTCACGCCTCTCCTGGAACCCGGTGATGTGATCATCGACGGAGGCAACGCGCACTTCGCGGACACGCGCCGCCGAGAACGCGAGCTGCGCGAACAGGGCGTCCACTTCGTCGGCACCGGCGTCTCCGGCGGCGAAGAAGGCGCACTCAACGGACCGAGCATCATGCCAGGCGGCAGCAAGGAGTCTTACGACTCGCTTGGGCCTATGCTGGAAAAGATCTCCGCGAAGGCCAAGGACGGCGCCCCGTGCGTCACGCATATCGGCCCTGACGGCGCCGGACATTTTGTGAAAATGACACACAACGGCGTCGAGTACGCGGACATGCAGCTCATCGGCGAGGCTTACCAACTGCTCCGCGACGTGGCCGGATACTCCGCCGCGGATATCGCGGACATCTTCCGCGCGTGGAACACCGGGCGCCTGGACTCCTATCTCATCGAGATCACCGCGGACGTGCTCTCGCATATCGATGCGGCGACCGGTAAGCCCTTCGTGGATGTCGTGCTCGACCAGGCGGAGCAGAAGGGCACCGGTCGCTGGACCGTGCAGATCGCCCTCGACCTGGGCGTTCCCGTCTCCGGCATCGCCGAGGCCGTCTTCGCCCGCTCCGTCTCCGGCCACGCCGACCTCCGTGACGCCTCACGCCACCTCGCCGGACCGACCGCCCGCACACTCGGTGAGGACGAGGCGGCGGCCTTCGCCGACCAGGTCGAGCAGGCACTGTACGCCTCGAAGATCGTCGCCTACACCCAGGGCTTCCACGAGATCGCGGCCGGCAGCGCGCAATACGACTGGGACATCGACCTCGGCAAGGTCGCCGCGATCTGGCGCGGCGGATGCATCATCCGGGCGGCGTTCCTCGACCGCATCACCAGCGCCTACGAAGCCCAGCCTCAGATGCCGAGCCTCCTCTCCGACAAGAGCTTCGCCGAAGAGATCGCCGCCGCACAGAACGACTGGCGCACCGTGGTCGCCACCGCCGTCGCCCAGGGCGTCCCCACCCCCGCCTTCGCCGCCACCCTCGCCTACTACGACTCCCTGCGCGCCGAACGCCTCCCCGCCGCCCTCACCCAAGGCCAGCGCGACTACTTCGGCGCACACACCTACCACCGCATCGACCGCGACGGCGTGTTCCACACCCTCTGGGGCGGCGACAGAACCGAAGTCGAAAGCTGACCGACACCCGCGAAAGCTGATGACGGGGCGGATTCGCCGTCCGTCGGGCCACCGGTCGCCCCACCGGCGAGAGGCTGCGGGTGGGCACTCCCGCCGGAGTCATCGCGGTCCGCTGCTCGGACGTACAGGACGGTCCACCGGGCCGGGTCACCGTACAACGAGCGGCGGCTGCTCGCGGACGCCAGCGATCCGCGTGCGGCGGCCTCAGCGTCGGGGGGGCAGGTCCACGCGCTGTGCACGACTCCCCAGCACCGGATTATCGAACAGCCCACATGAGGTCGCCACACCGGTCGGCCCCGCTCACCGGAGAGCCTCGACCAGCAGGCTCGCGGCCACCGCCGCTCCGTCGGTGCGGATCCGGCTTCCCAGAGCCTTTGCCCGCGCCTGGGTCTCGGGTGTCAGGGCCGTCCTGAGCGCGCGGCCCAGGGACTCGATGGTGGGAGGCGGACCATCGAGGGCCGCACCGATGTCCAGGTCTGCCACCCGGCCTGCCCAGTACGGGTTGTCCGACAACTGGAGAGGTATCACCACTTGTGGCGTGCCCGCCCGGGCGGCCGTCGACGTCGTGCCCGCGCCGCCGTGGTGCACCACGGCGGCCACCCTGCCGAACAGGCGCTGGTGGTTGACCTCACCGGTGGCGAGGCAGTCGTCTCCCCCGTCGACCAGGTCCGGGTCCGCCCAACCGGTGGACACGAGAACGCGGCGCCCCTGTGCACGGATCGCCTCGACGGCCATGCGGACGATGTCCTTCGACGGGCGCAGGCTGCCGAAGCCCACGTAGACCGGCGGCGTGCCCGCCTCCAGGAACGTCGTCAGGTCGGCCGGGAGCGGGCGTTCATCCGCCAGGCTCCATGCACCTGTCTGCACCACGTCGAGGCCCGGCGTCTCCCGCCACGGTCCCAGGACAGGGTCCGCGGCCAGCCACGGCTGGTCGGTGAAGACGTGGTCGCGGACGTTGTCCACCGGTGGCAGGGCGATCGCCGCCCGGTGGGCGTTGAGCGTCTCACTGAACTGCGCGTTCACGTGGTGGGCGTCCAGCTCCCACAGCGTCCGGTTGTCGTTCACCTCCGGCTCCGGCCAGCCCGGCCTCGGTGGCGGCGCATGGTGCGGCGACGGCAGGTGTACCGCCGCATAGCTCGCGTACACGTAGCGGATGCCCGCAGCCTCGGCCACCGACCGTGCGGCAATCTGCGCCAGGCCGGCCGCCACCAGCGCGTCACATCCGTCGACCGCAGTGGGGAACACGTCGAACTGTGTCTCGACCATCTCGGTCCTGTACCGGGACAGGTCCGCCGCCGACGGCAGAGTCGTCCCGCGCATCAACTCCCGCACCGGTGGCCCGACCGGCACCAGTCCCACCCCGAGACCTGCGAGCCGCTCGGCGAACTCCTCGTCCGGCGGGGCGCACATCCGCACCTCCACACCGAGCGCCCGCAAGCGCACCGCGAGTGTCACCAGCGGTTCGACATCGCCACGCGTCCCGTATGTGGACAACAGCACCCGCATTCCGCGTCCTCTTCCGTTGCGTCTTCCCCTGCGTGTGGGCCCGTGTCTGCCCAGGTTTCGAACAAGGCCCGTTGACGGCGATGTATCGGTGATCACGAGTATGCGGCAGCAGTCCAGGTCGCGGGAAGCTGAACGGATCGGTGGTCCCCCACTCCCGCGACGGTGGCCGCGGTGGGGCCGGTGGGGCGGCGAGCATCCGCCGGGCCCCACGCGAACGATCTGGTCGATCAGCGCTACGTTTCTCTCGTGGGAGCCGACCTCAGCGACTACGTTGAGCGCCAACGTGTCTTTTCGGGTCGACGGTGCAGCGTCAACCTGCCTTGGGCTGCCCGTACCGGCGAGGTGCGCAAGGTTCCCGATCGTCAACACAATCGGAGAGCTCCTCGATGCACAGTTCGTCCGTGGCCGTCCCTGACGTTTCGGTCATCTTGCCCTGCGCTGGATTCGGAACGCGTTTCGGGGCGCCGTACCCGAAGGAGCTGCACTGTCTGTCTCCTGGGGTCACCGTGCTGGACCGCAGTCTGGAAGCCGTCGTCGAACTGGCCAAAGGCGGGCTCGATGTGCGCGTGGTCGTCGTGTTCGGGACGCACAAGCTGGAGACGGTGAGTTACCTCACGCGCTATGCCGAGACCTTCCAAATGGTCTTCGTCTACCAGGACGAATCGTTCGAACCGGGTCTCGACGGAGCGATCCGGTCCGCTCTGCCGATGACGCGAGGGCCGGTGGCCCTTGTCCTGCCTGACATCGTTGTGACCGGTGCGGACACGGCCGGCGTTCTCCTCGCCGCAGTGCGGCGCACAGAGGTGAGCGGTTGGAGCGTAGTGGCCACTGAAGAGCGGGATCCTGACACGCTGCAGCAGATGGGCGCGCTGGCCGTGGCCGAGGCAGGCGGTGTCGTGACAGTGGCGGCGGCTGCCGACAAGCCGACGGATCCTTCGGGCTTCAACGCGTTCTGGGGCATGGTGGCCGTCACCGAGGACGAGGCGCACAGGCTCCCTGACGTGGTGGGGAGAGGCGTGGCCAGCCCTCTGGCCGGTGCGGTCGCCCTCATGGTGGAGGGGATCGTCAACTACAACACCGTCGCGGGCTGACTCCCCCACGGACCGGCGGAACCGGTCCCGCGCCGCGACCCGTTGTCGCGGCCGGACCGGCTCGGCCCAGAAGGCCCGTGTGCGCCTTCCTGACGGCTCCTCCGACGCGGGGGGAACGCCACGGCGTGAGCAGGTACCGGTGAGGCGTTGTGCACGGATCCCACGGTCCCGCGCAACGCCTCCTCCGGTCGCGCCGTCAGCTCTTGACCGGGCCGCCGTTGATGGCGATGCGCCGGCCGTAGCGGGAGTAGGGGTAGTAGTCGTACGTCGCGTGGTGCTGAACGCAGCGGTTGTCCCAGATGACGAGAGTTCCCGGGGTCCAGCGGACGCGGCAGTGCAGGACCGGCCTGCTGGCGATGGTGTCGAAGAGCATGTCGAGCAGGGCCCGGCTCTCCTGGGGGGAGAGCTGCGGGATGCGGCTGGTGTAAGCCTTGTTGACGTAGAGCAGCTTGCGGTCGGTCTCGGGGTGCCGGGCGACGAGCGGGTGCTCGCTCTTGGGGATGACGTAGTCGGCGGGTGGGGTGTAACCCGCCAGAGCCTGGGCGCCGTCGTGTATCGCGGTGAGCTGGTCCAGCAGGGAGCGCATGGCCGGCGAGAGCATGTCGTAGGCGAGGTGCATGTTGGCGAAGAGGGTGTCGCCGCCGCAGCCCGGCTCGGGGATCTCGGTGATGTAGAGCATCGACCCCAGCGACGGTTCGGCGTCGGCGGTGCCGTCGGCGTGCCAGCCGTTGCCCGCCACGTTCGCCGCGGCTGACGTCGTGCGGATCTCCAGGACGTAGGGGTCGCCCTCGGGCGGCGGCGGGTTCACCGGACGCAACTCGCCGAAGGCCGCGGCGAAACGCCTGTGGTCCTCGACGGTGATCGTCTGATCGCGGAAGACGAGGACGTGGTGATCGCGGAACGCGGTGCGTATCTCCTCCAGTTGCTCCGCCGGGATCTCCTTCGAGAGGTCGACGCCTGAGACCTCCGCGCCCAGAACGGGCGTGATCCGTTCGACGGTGAGCGTGCGGTGGGGGTACACGGGACGCGTGGTCACCGCTTCCAGTGCTTCGCGCTCGTATGACTCCATGACATCCTCCAGAGGGGGTTACAGGCCTCGGTCGAGCAGTTCGGCGAGGGTGGTGCGGCCCGAGGCGAGGGGGCCGTGGACCGCGTCGTCCGCCTCGCACGGCCCGGTGCGTTGCCGTCCGTCCCAACCGGTGGTCCGACGGTGCAGGTCCACGATCTCGAGGTCCAGCGGGTCCGGCTCGGCGACCGCGGGCCGCCGCGACCACCGGACGGTCGGAAACCGGCAGCGGTTCACCGGGCGCCCTCCGGGTCCTGCTCGCGACGGGTATCGGCTGCCGGGTCCGCCCACGTTGCCGTGATGGTCTCGGCCACCGTGCGCACATGGGGCGTGGCGACGATGCCGTAGTGGTCGGTGGGCAGGGACCGCCGCACGGCGGAGGGGGGCAGACAGGCGCTCCACTGCCGGTCCGTCTCCTGTGGATCGCCGGGTGCGGGCATGCCCGCCGTGGGCTGTTCGGCCAGCCACAGGAACGTGGGGGTGGACATGAGCGGCCGCACCCGGTGCTCACCCAGGCTGCGCAGGTTCGCCCGGCAGCAGCGGGCCAGCCTTTCGGCGTACGCCTGCGCGTGTTCCGCCGACGTCGACGGGACGCCGGTGCCGAGTTCGGCGGCGAACACCTGCTCGAGGTGCGTCTCGTCGTAGGCGGCAACCAGCCCGTCCGCCTGCGGCGGTGGTGGGTCCAGCAGGTGGAGCGCCTCCAACGGCCGTCCGGCCGACTCGGCCAGGCCGGCCATCTCCATGGCCACCCGGGCGCCGAAGGACCACCCGGCCAGGTGGAGCCGGTGGCCGGAGCCGCCGAACTGGTCCCGGAGTTCCGCGTCGTACTGGCGGGCGCGTTCGGCGAGTGACCACGCGGGCATCGCGGCGTCGCGGAGTGCCGGATCGGCGATGAGGCACACGGTCGGTGCCGGCCCGAGCGCTGCCACCAGCGACCGGTAGGCCTGGATGTCTCCGCCCACGGGGTGTACCAGACACAGGACAGCCGAGCCGGTTCCCTCCTGCCAGATGTCCAGGACGACCTGCGAGGCGGTGTTCCCCGCCGCCCTTGCGGTGGGCTCGGCGCGAGTGAGGGCCGTCTCGATGTGTTTCAGGATTTCGGCGAGGCTGACCCGGTGGCTGAAGGAGGCCAGGTCGAATTCGACGCCGTAGTCGTCCTCGATCTGGGCGATCAGGGTGATCAGGGTCAGCGAGTCGGCGCCGAGGTCGTACAGCGAGTCCTCCGGGTCCAGTTCGTCCACGCCCAGCAGGTCCTGGACCACCCGGGCCATGGCGCCGGCTCGGTCCGTGTCACTGCCCTGGTCCGAAGAACCCGCCTCGCCGTCCGTGCGGAGCGCCGGCCCGGACCGCGAGACGAGTGGTTCCGCCCGGCCGCCGGCGGACGGGTCGTAGAACGCGCGGGAGGCATCGATGTCGGTGGTGGAGACGAGAAGCTGCGGCAGTTGCAGGGCCAGGGCGTGGGCGAAGACCGCCTTGCCTTCCTCGACCGTCAGACCGACCTCCAGGTGGGCCTGATGGCGGCTGTCGGTGTTCAGGACCCGGGTCGCCATTCCGGTCTCGCTCCAGATGTCCCAGTCGATTCCGATCCGGACGGTCGTCTCCGTTTCTCCGGCGCGGTGGTGGGCGAAGCCGTCGAGGAGGCTCGCGCCGGCCGCGTAGTCGCTCTGGCCTACGCCGCCGAGCAGGGCGGACATCGACGAGCAGTAGACCGCGATCTCCGGCCGGAAGGTCCCGATCAGGTGCTCCATGACGAGTGCGCCCTGCTCCCGGGCTGCGGCGGCCTCGCGCATCTCCGTGGTGTCGCGTCGTACGAGCAGCCCTCCGTATCCGAGGCCGACCGCGTGGATCACGCCGTCCAGCCGCGGTGTGTGCTCGGCGACGGCCGCCACCACTTCGTGCACGGGCACGGCCGCCAGATCCACAGGGACGAGGCCGACGCGGTCGCCCCAGTGGGTCAGTTCGGCGGGCAGCCGCGGATTCCTCGACAGCAGCAGGATCCTGCCGCCGGTGTGCTCCAGCAGCCAGGCGGCGACGGCGCGGCCTATGCCCCCTGTGCCGCCCAGCACCAGGTGGACCGTGTCGTCACCGGACGGTACGCGGGGCTCTGTGCCGGACGGCACCGGCACGGGCGTGGTGCCCGGTCGCCACCAGTAGCCCTGCCGCAGCGCGAGCTGCCGGGGCAGAGCCTGGCCGCCGGGATGCCCGGCTCGGCGTGCGTCGGCGACGGCCGAGGCCACGTGTCCGGCCCAGCGGGTGAGGTCACCGTCGGGGAGGTCCAGCCAGTGGCCGTCCAGGGCGGCCTCCTGGGGGGCGACCTCGACCGGCCCGGCGAGGAGCGCCAGTTCGGGCCTGTCCACCGTCCCGGCCACGGGCCGGGCGCCGTACGACAGCCACCACACGCGCGGGGATCCGGTCCGCCCGAGCAGTGCCTGGGCCAGGGCCGCCGTGGTGTCCAGGCAGGCGTGGCGGGCATGTCCCAGCGTGCCGGGACCGACCGGCCCCGTCACGTCCAGGGGCAGCGCGTGCACCCACTCCGCGTCGGCCAGGGTGTCGTCGGTGCTGTCCTCGGACAGTGCGTCGAGCAGCAGGCGCAGGGACGCCGGGTCGGCCGGGTCGGCGTCGAAGACGTCGGGTCCCCTGCGGGCGAACGCGCTGGACGGGTGCACCCGTACCAGCCGTGACGCCACGGCCTGGAACGGCACGAAGGCTGCCTGCGGCGTGCTCGTGGAGGCGACGACGACCACGACGGACGCGCGGTCGGCGCGTGCGGTGGTGCCCGCGACGGCGGCACGGCGGAGCCGGACCCAGTGCGGCTGGTGCAGCCAGTCGGTCTGGGGCAGCCGCTGGGGTCGCGCCGCCGGCGCCTTGGGCGTGCGGTCGAAGTCGTACTCCGCGAGCGCGAAGGACGGGGGCGGGAAGTCCCAGGGCGCCGGGGCGGAGCCCGCCTGCCAGTCGACGGATCTTCCGGCGGTCCAGTCCTCGGCGAGGTCGTGGGCGGTGCGGCCGACGGCGGAAACCGGCGCGGCGTCCGGGGCCGCGGTGCCGTGCGCGATCTGTCCCCCGGCCACCGCGCGCAGCCAGTGCGCGGCGGCGGCGGCGTCCTCGAGAGGTGCCGCGATCCGCAGGTGGCGGGCCGCACGTCCGGTCTGCAGATGGCGCAGCACGGACTCGTAGCGCTCGGGCCGCCGTTGCAGGTAGTCGGCGATCCGGGCTGCGTCGGCGGCGAGGGCGTCCGCGCTGGAGGCGGACAGCACCAGGCACTTCGGTACCGCGCCGGTTGCGGCGGCGCCGGTCCCGGTGTCCTGTTCCACGATGACGTGGGCATTGGTGCCGCCGATCCCGAAGCTGCTCACGGCGGCCACCCGTTCGCGTCCCGCGGGCCAGGGCGTGGCCTGGGCCGGGACGTGGAAGGGGGTGGGGTCGGGGCCGATCTCCGGGTTGAAGGCGCGGAAGTTGATGTGGGGCGGGATGCTGCTGTGGTGCACGGCGAGGACGGCGCGCACCAGGCCCACCACACCGGCGGCCGCGCCCATGTGGCCGAGCTGGCTCTTGACGGAGCTGAGCGCGCAGCGACCGGACTCGCTCACGTCGAATGCCTGCCGGAGCGCGCCCACTTCGATCGGGTCGCCCAGTCGGGTACCGGTTCCGTGCGCCTCCACGTAGCCGAGGTCGGCACCTGTGCGTCCGGCGCGGGCCAGGGCGGTCCGGATCACCTCGCGCTGCCCGGCCAGGGACGGTGCGGTGTAACTCATCTTCTGCGCACCGTCGTTGTTGACCGCGGAGCCTGTGATGACCGCGTAGACGGCGTCGCCGTCGCGGCGTGCCTGCCGCAGCGGCTTGAGGACCACGACGCCGACGCCGCTCGCGCCGACCGTCCCGGTGGCGTCGTCGCTGAATGGGCGGCAGTCGCCGTCCGCGGAGAAGATGTGCTGTGGGCGGTAGCGGTAGCCGCCGGTCAGCCCCGGGTCGACGAGCACTCCTGCGGCGAGCATCGTCTCGGCCTCGCCCTGCCGGAGCATGCCGGCCGCGAGGTGCACGGCGACCAGGGAACTCGAGCACGCGGTCTGGGCGCTGAAGACGGGACCGGTCAGCCCGAGGTGGTAAGCCACCTTGGTGGCCAGGAAGTCCTTTTCGTGGTGCAGGGCGAGCTGGAAGCCGTCGGGCAGCCGGCCGGGGTCGGCTTCCCGCAGCATGGACTGGAAGTAGGTGCTCTCCCCGGCACCGGCCACGAGACCCACGCGCGCGGCCGAGGTGTCCGCGACTCCGGCGTGTGCCAGTGCTTGCACGCAGGCCATCAGCAGGTGACGCTGCTGGGGGTCCATCAGGCGCGCCTCTTGAGGGCTGATGCCGAAGTGGCCCGGGTCGAAGTCGAGCATCCCGTCGAGGGTGCTGTGCGCGCCGATGACGCCCTCCGGGGCGTCGACCCGTCGGATCCCGGTGCCGCCGGAGACCACCAGGTCCCAGAAGGCCGCGAGGTCCGGGGCGCCGGGCACCCGCACCGCCATGCCGACGACCGCGATCGGTTCGCCTGGCTCCATGGTCCCGCTGTGTCTCCTGGCCGGTGCGGCGGGTGTCCCGGTGCCGGGGAGGTCGCCGGCGGCGAGGTGGCGGGCCAGGGAGCGGACAGTGACGTGCTCGAACAGGTCCGCGACGCTGAAGCGCAGACCGAGTGCCGTGGTACAGCGCAGGTGGAAACGCATGAGAGTGAGGCTGGAGGCACCCGCCTCGAAGAAGGTCTGGTCCGGTTCGATCGTCGCCCCGGTGACCTCCTCGAAGGCGGCGGTGAGCCGCTCCTCCTCGGTCGACAGCACTGTGCGGGCGGCAGCCGAACGGCCTATCTCCCCGCTCGGCGCCCGAAGCGCCGCCTGCCGGTCCAGCTTGCCGCTGGGGGTGCGCGGCAGCGTCTTCAGTCTGCGGAAGCGGTCCACGCGAACGTAGGAGGGCAGCAGAGCGGAGAGATGCGCGGTCAGGTCGTCGGCGGACGGGCTCTCGCCACGGACCTCCAGACAGGCCGTCAGCCGGTCGTCCTCACGCGCGACGACGGCGTTGGCCACCGCCGGATGGCGAAGCAAGGCCGCTTCGACGGAGCCGAGTTCCAGCCGGTGTCCGCTCAGTTTGATCTGCTGGTCGTCGCGGCCCGCGTAGTGCAGCAGGCCCTCGCGGTCGAACCACGCCCGGTCGCCGCTGCGGTAGAACAGGCCCTCACCGGGCAGCTCGACGAAGCGGGTGTCGTCGAGAGCGGGTTCGTCGAGGTAGCAGCGGGTGGCCATGGTGCCGCCGATCAGCAGCTCGCCGGTGCACCGGGACGGAACCGGGTCGCCCTGGGCGTCCACCACGCGCAGGTCGGCGCCGGCCACCGGGTGTCCGATGGCGGGCAGCTCGGGCCACTGACCCGGGTCGCCGTCCAGGCACAGAGCGCTGACCACATGCGTCTCGGTCGGCCCGTAGTGGTTGAACAGCCGGGCGCCGGGCAGTCCGGCGAACCAGCGACGGATGGTGTCGGTGCACACGAGCTGCTCGCCCGCGGTGACCACCTCGCGCAGCCGGGAGGGGAACCTGCCCAGGCGGACCGCGTATGCGGCGAGCAGTTGCAGGGCCACATAGGGCATGAAGATCCGCTCGGTCCCCGCAGACTCCAGTCGCTCCAGCAACGCGGGGACGTCCTGGCGCCACTCGGGGCGTATGAGCTGGAGGCTGCCGCCGGTGCACAGCGTCCCGAAGATCTCCTGGAAGGACACGTCGAACGCCAGCATCGAGAACTGCTGGGTGGCCGCCGGGGAGGTCAGGCCGCCGGGGCCGGACTGCCACCGGATGAGGTCGCACAGCGTCCGGTCGGAGATCTGGACGCCTTTAGGGACGCCGGTGGAGCCGGAGGTGAACAGTGTGTACAGCGGTCGGGTGCCGTCGTGCGGGCGCCCGTCGTACGGTGCGCTCGCGCCGACGCTCTCCTGCGGCGCCGGGTCCGTCAGGACGACGGGGTGGCGCGCCACGCCGTCGGGGAGCAGCGTGTCCAGCGCCGGCGCGCCGGCGGGCGTGACCAGGACGCACAGCGGGTCGACCCTCTCCAGTACGCCGCGCAGCACGTCGACCGGGTAGGAGGGGTCGAGGGGGACGGCGGTGACGTTGAGCAGCGCCAGCGCCAGCAGCGCCACCACGTGCTCGGCGGACGGGTCCAGGTACAGGGCCGCCCGGCAGGGGCTGCCGTCGGCCGGGATCGGGTAGCGGTCGGCCAGTTCCGCGGCGAGGGCCGCGGCGCGGGCGTCGAGTGCCGCGTAGCTCAGGGTGCTCCCGTCGGCCGTGATCACCGCGGGGGTGTCCGGTGTGCGGGCGACCTGCCGTGCGAAGCCCTCGGCGACGGTGGTGAAGCCCGGTTCCTGGACGGGGCCGCGCCCGTGCTCCGGCAGGGACCGCCGGTACGGCGCGACCAGCTCCCGCGCGGTGGAGCGGCCACCGGACGCGAGCGCGTCCACGCCCCGCCGGAACAGCTCGGCCATCGCCTCGACGGCCTCGCCGGTGAATCGGTCCTCGGCGTACTCCCACAGGAGGTCGAGTCCGTCGGGATGCTCGAGAACGGAGACCGTCATCGGGCACTTGGCCTCCGGCGCGGCCCACCACAGGGGGCGCTGGACGCAGCCGGGCAGCCGCAGCCCCTCGAAGTCGGTGTTCTCCAGGACGAACAGGAGATCGAACGGGGTGCCGTCGCCGACGGCCTCCCAGCCGGTAAGTACGTCCGCGAGCGCCACGTCCTGGTGCCGGAGCACCTGCCCGGTGCCGGTCGCTGTGCGGGCGAGGTGCGAGCGCAGGTCCTCACCGGGCGCGACGGTGACGGGCAGCAGCACGGTGTTCGCCATCATGCCCACGCTGTCCGCGAACTCGCGTACCGGGCGGTTGGCGACCGGGGCGGCGATGCGCGGGCGGAGCACTCCGGTCACGCCGTACAGACTCCAGGAGAACACGCTCAGCAGCACCTGGAAGCGGGTCAGCCCGAGCTCTGCGCAGAGTTGGTCCACCTTGGCCCGGTGTACGGCGTCGAGTGACGTGTGCAGCAGCCGCGCGCGCGGTGCCGGATCCGCGTCAGGGGCGGGCAGCGGTTCCTGGGGCTCCTCCAGACCCTGGTAGTACGCCAGGAGTTCATCGCGCTGTGCCTGGTAGGCCGGAGTCGCGAACCAGTCGCTCTGCCAGTCGGCGAAGTCCAGTGGGGTCGGAACTGATGCCGCGTTCCGGCCGGTTCCGACATCGGCGTCGGCGTAGTCGGCGGACAGGTCCTGCAGCAGGATGCTCAGTGACCAGCCGTCGACGGCGATGTGGTGCAGGTGCAGCAGAAGCGTTCCGCCGCCGTCACGGGGCAGCCAGCAGGCCCGGAGCATACGGGGGTCGGCGAGGTCGAAGGGCTCGGCGAAGAAGGAGCCGGCGAAGGCGTGCGCTTCGTCCTCGTCCCATGCCTGCTGTGTGCCCGGCTCGTGCCAGGGGTCGTACGGTGCGCCGACTGTCTGGCGGAGTCCCTGCGGCCCGAGGGCGAAGCCTGTCCGCAGGGCCGCGTGGCGTGCCACCAGGGTCCGCAGGGCTCGCCGGAGGGCAGCGGTGTCGACGGGCCCGTCCACCCGGAAGGCCTGGTTGACGGAGTACGCGCGGGACCTTGGTGCGCGGCGCTGCAGCAGCCACAGCCGCTGCTGCTCGCTCGTGGCGGGCGCCGAGTGGGCACCGGCGACCACCGGTGCCGGATAGGCGCTTTCCTCGTCGGGGCCGGCCGTGGTGACGGCCTGGGCGATTGCGGCCAGGTCGCTACGGAGGACAGCCGCCTGTGTCAGGTCGCAGCCCCACCGCTGCCGGATGGCGAAGCAGAACCGCAGTGCCTTCAGTGAATCGCCGCCGGCGGCGATCCACCGGTCGCCGAGCCCCAGGCCGGTGACACCCAGGATCTCCTCGGCCAGCTCCAGGACCTCGCGCTCGGCTTCCGTCGCGGCCGGTCCGTCGGAGGCCGCCGGCCGCCAGGGCCGGTCAGCCTGCGCCAGCATCGCGGCCTGGTCGACCTTGCCGTTGGCGTTGAGCGGCAGCTCCTCCACGAGATGAATCTGGTGCGGGCGCATATAGGCGGGCAGGAGGGCAGCCATGTGACTGTCGAACTCTTCGTAGGACAACTCCTGTTGGAGGACGACGAACGCCAGCAGTTCGTTCGGCCCCTCGTGGCTCGCGCGGCGTGTGCACACATGGGCCCGCCGGACCGCCGGGTGGACGAGAACGCGCCGTTCCACCTCACCGGGCTCGATCCGGAAGCCACGGACCTTGACCTGACGGTCGGTTCGTCCGACGTATTCCGCCCGGCCTTCGTCGTCGGCTCGTACGAGGTCACCGGTGCGGTAGTACCGCTCCTCGCCGCCGTCGAGCCATGCGAGCCGCACGAAGCGCCGCTCGGTCTCCTCGGGGAGGTTGCGGTACCCGACCGCGAGCCCCGCGCCGCTCAGCAGGAGTTCGGCGACCTCACCGGCTGCGGCAACCTTCTCCTGGCCCGGCGCGACCAGGATGGCACCGGTCTGCGGCAGGGGCCGGCCGATCGGCACCACCTCACCGTCGAAGTCCCTGGGGATCGGGTGGAACAGGGCGAAGGTGGTGGACTCCGTGGGCCCGTAGACGTTGAACAGGCGGGTGCCGCTGTCGGCGTTGTCCCGGTACCAGCGGCGCATCACCTGGGCGTCGAGCTGCTCACCGCCCACCAGAACCTCGCCGGCCGCGGCGAAGCAGTCCGGCACGGCGGTGACCATCGCGTTGAAGAGCGCGGTCGTGATGAAGACGGTGTCCACCCGCTCGCGCCGCAGCGCCGTGTCGAGACGCTCCGGGGTCTGCGCCTCCGCGTCGCGCAGGACCACACAGCAGCCACCGGTCAGCAGGGGCACCCAGACCTCGAAGCTCAGCGCGTCGAACGCCGGATTCGCCAGGCAGGAATAGCGCAGACCGGGCTCGACACGGATGTAGCCGGGCCGTGCCAGCCGCATCACTCCGGCGTCGCGGACCTCTACGCCCTTGGGCCGTCCGGTCGTCCCGGAGGTGTAGAACAGGAAGGACACATCGCCGGTGGCGGGCGGCGCCTGCACGGTGGCCGCGGCATCCGGGAGGCCGGGCAGCAGCGTGTCCAGGGCGAGCGCCTTCACGCCCTGCGGAAGCCCGGTAGCGCTCTCGGGGGCGGCGTACACCAGGGCGGCCGCTGCGGAATCCCGCAGGATGAAGAGGCGGCGTTCGGCAGGGCTCTGTGTGTCCAGCGGCACCACTCGGGCGCCCAGTCGCAGAATGCCCAGCATCACGCAGACCAGCCGCCACGAGCGCGGCAGCGCCACAGCCACCGCCTGCCCCGCAGTCACGCCCCGGCGGCCCAGAGCCTCGGCCACGGCGGCGGCTGCGGCGTTCAACGCCGTGTAGTCCAGCCGTACGTCGCCGTCGGCCACCGCATCCGCCTGCGGTGAGCGCAGGGCCTGTCGGTGTATCTCGAGGGCGAGCCCGACCGGCGCGCTCAGGCCCTCGGCCACGCCGGCGGGGGAAGGTTCGACGCGCGGTTCCATCATGCCTCCGACGTACCAGAAAGTGTCGTGCGCTCCGGCTCGGTCACGTCCGGACCGCTTGCCAGCCGGTCCAGTTCCGCGGCAAGGACGGCGGCAACACGTGGTAGTTCGTCGCTCTCCAACATGTCCCAGTGACCGCAGGCCACCGGCTCCACGACGAACTGACCGCTGACGCGGCGCCGCCAGAACGCGCGAAGGCGGGCGGCCGTACCGTCGCCGTCCTCGTCCTCCACGGCCGTCGCCTGCATCAGCACGACACGAGCCGCCGAGTCGGGTACGGCGTAGTCGCGCGCCGTCTCGCGGTGGTGGTTGTAGACGGTCAGGTATCGGGCCACCTGGTCGTCGTCGATGCCCGGGTACATGCCGTTGAAGCGCACCAGCTTCTCCCGGAACTCTTCCATGCCGACCGGCGCGATCGCGGCGCGCTGTTCCACGTCCTCCGTGCCATGGGTGTCGAGCAGGACCACGCTCACCCTCGTATGTCCGGCCGCCACCAGGTGGCGGCCCATCTCGTAGGCGATCAGGCCGCCGTAGGAAAGCCCGCACAGCACCAGTGCCTCGTCCGGGCGGGGGCCGACGAGCCGCAGATACTCCTGGGCCATCGCCTCGACACCGGGCAGGGTGGACTCGCCGGGGTTGATACCGGGCGCCTGAAGTCCCACCACGCCGACGTCGTCGGGCAGCGCCGTGGACAGCGGCAGATAGCAGAACGCGGTGCCGCCGGCGGGATGTACGCACACCAAGCGCTGCCGGCCGGCACCGGCCCGGAACTCCACCACCAGACTGCCGGGCTCCGCAGTCCGCGAGGCCTCGGTGCCGTTGCTGCGCAGCCGCTCGGCGAGCGCCTCGATGGTGGGGTGCAGCATCACGTCCCGGACCGGCAGCGTCACGCCGAGTTCCTCCTGGACGGCGGACGTCATCTTGATCGCCGAGATCGACGTACCGCCGAGCTCGAAGAAGTTGTCGCCGATTCCGACGTCCGGGTGCAGCAGCACCCGCCGCCAGATCCGGTACAGCGCCATCTCGACGCGGTCGCGGGGCGCCGCCGTGTTGACCCGCCCGGAGTGGGCCCCTGCCACGGCGCGCAGCACTGCTGCCCGGTCCACCTTGCCGTTGCGGTTGAGCGGCAGCCGCGGGAACTCTGCCACCACGACGGGGATCATGTAGTCCGGCAGGCGGTCCTTGAGGGCGGCGCACCACTCGTACGCCGTCCGTGTGGCGTCGGCGTCGCATCCCACGCCGGCGACCAGGTGGGGGCCACCAGGGGTGTCGCGGTCGGCCAGCACCACGGCCTCCCGCACGCCAGGCACCGCCAGCAGCGCTGCCTCGGCCTCGCCGGGTTCGATGCGGAAGCCGCGCAGCTTGAGCTGGTCGTCGCGGCGGCCGACGTACTCGGCGTTGCCGTCCGGCAGCCAGCGCGCCAGGTCGCCGGTCCGGTAGACGCGTTCGCCGGGCACGAACGGGTCGGGTACGAAACGCTCGTCGGTGAGGTCGGGCCGGTTCAGATATCCGCGGGCCAGGCTCGCTCCGCCGATGTAGACCTCACCGGGGACCCCAGCCGGTACCGGGCGCATACGGTCGTCGAGCAGGTACAGGCGGGTGCCGCGCAGTGGCCGCCCGATGGGGCACGACCGCTCGTACGGCTGCGGGTCGGTGTAGGCAGTGGAGTAGAGCGTCGCCTCGGTCGGTCCGTAGCCGAAGCAGATGCGCAGGCCGGGCAGCAGCTCGCGCATGCGGTACAGGGCGCTCTCGGGCAGGGACTCCACTCCGGTGAGGAGTTGGCGCAGGCTCAGCCCGGCCAGTCGCGTGGCGGGATCCTCGTCGATCCACAGGACGTAGGACGGAGGCAGGAACGCCTGGGTCACGTGGTGCTCGCGCAGCCAGCCCATCAGCGCTGCGGGGTCGCCCCGGAGCTCGTCGGGGACCATGAGGAGCACCGCTCCGGTGGTCAACGGTACGAGGAGCTCGTGTACCGACGCGTCGAAGCCGATGCTCGACCAGGCCGATGACGCCTCACCGGGAGCGTCTCCCATGAGTTCACGCCAGTGCTCGAAGAGATTGACGACGCTGCCGTGTGTCACCGCCACGCCCTTGGGGCGGCCGGTCGATCCCGAGGTGTAGATGACGTAGGCGAGCCGGGTGGGGTCCGCGTCGATGGCCGGCGCTTCGTCGCGTGTTCCCTCGGCCTCCACCTTCGCCAGGTTCTCCCACAGCTGCCGGTCGTCGCCCGCGGCGTGCGCCTGATCGGTCAGCACGAGTACCGGTGCGGCGTCGCTCACCATGGCAGTGAGCCTTTCCGAGGGCTGTCCGGGGTCGAGGGGCAGGTAGGCGGCCCCGGCCTTGAGGATGCCGAGCACGCCGACGACGAGTTCGGCCGTGCGTCCGGCGTGCAGGCCCACCACGCGGTCGGGCCCGGCACCGCGGGCGATCAGCGCACCGGCGAGCCGGTTGGCACGGCGGTCCAGCGTCGCGTAGTCCACCTCCTCGTCCCCGGCCACCACCGCGGGCTGCTGCGGCCGTTCGCGCACCTGCGCCGCGAACCGCTCCAGCACGCCCGCCGGTGCCGGCACGCCCGGTACGGCAGCTGCGGGCCCTGTGCTGAAGGTGGCGAGGAGTTCCCGCTGCTCGTCCTCGTCCAGCAACGTCAGGTCGGCGATCTCGGCTTCCGGCCGTTCGGTCATCAGACGCAGCACCCGGAGGAACTGGCGTACGTACCGTTCGATGGTCGTCCGGTCGAAGAGCGCAATCGCGTAGTCGATCTCCCCCGTGAGGGTTCGGCCCTCGTCGGCAAGGGCCAGGGCCACGTCGAACTTCGCGGGGACGTGAGCGGCGTCCTCCCGCAACTCGACCTCTGTACGAGGGAGTGCGAGTTCGCTCCGCATGGAGGGGACCCAGGCGAACATGGTCTGGAACAGTGCGGTGTAGGCCGGGCTTCGCGGAGGGTTGACCAGTTCCACGACCCGCTCGAAGGGCAGGTCGACGTGCTTGAGGGCGTCGCGGATCCGCTGGTTCACCTGCTTCAGGACGTCGCTGACACCGGGTGAGCCGGACAGGTCCGTGCGCAGGGCGAGCGTGTTGACGAACAGGCCGATCAGGCCCTCGACGTCCCCGCGACGGCGGTTCGACGTAGGGGCGCCGACAACGATGTCGTCCTGGCTGGAGAGCAGGGACAGCAGCACCGTCCAGCCGGTCAGGACGGTCGCGTACAGGGAGACACCGTTGTCTGCGGCGAGGTCGCGCAGGGCCTGTGTCAGGTCCTCGTCCACCGTCACGGACACCCGGTCGCCGTGGAAGACCTGCTCGGGCGGGCGAGGCCGGTCGGTGGGCAGGGAGAGTACGGCCGGGGCGCCGGCCAGCGTGGCGGCCCAGTAGGCGGCGTGCTCGGCGGGCTCTTCACCCGACATCCAGTCCCACTGCCAGCGGGTGTAGTCGCTGTACTGCCAGGTCAGTTCCGGCAGCGACGCCTCCTGCCCCTGCTGGAGCGCGGTGTACAAGAGGCCCAGCTCTCGCAGCAGCAGGGTGCGGGACGCGCCGTCGAAGATGATGTGGTGGGCCGTCAGGAGCAGCACGTGGTGGTCCGGTTCGAGCGCCACCAGGCAGCCACGCACCATGGGTTCCTCGCCCAGGCGGAAGGGGGTGCCTTCCACCTCCTGCCGTGTCCGCGCGAACCGCTCGGCCGCGTCCGGCAGTCCCGTCAGGTCCTCGAAGGTCACCGGGAACCCGGTCTCCGGCGGATCGACGACCTGGAGCGCCGAGCCGCCGGAGGGCACCAGCCGGGTGCGCAGGGCCTCGTGCCGAACCGCGAGCAGGTGCAGCGCCTGGATGAGCAGGTCCCGGTCCAGCAGCCCCCGGATGTCGAAGGGCATCGGCTCGTTGTAGGCGGCACTGGCGTCTCCGTCCATGCGCGCCGCGACCCACAGCCGCTCCTGCGCCAGTGACAGGGGCGCGGGAGATGTCTCTCTGTCGGAGTGATGGGTGACTGCGATTCGGGGGGAAGGCACGGGTTACCCCTCACTAGAAAAAGAACGCGGTGTAAATCGGATCCTGCGTTTACGAAGGACCAACGGTCGAGGCAGTCGCGCGCGAGTACGGCAGGCAAGGCCATGGAGAACGATTCGGCCCGACATCCGGAAGGTGCACACAGAAACTGTGCGTACGACAGAGGGTCTCCGGCGGGAGTGCAGCGGGGGCGATCGGCGATCTGACGTGGCCGATTCCCTTACGGAGCCGATTGACGAAAGCACGATGGGCCACTGCGGTTCTCAGGCAGATATCCTCATGGTTCAGCGGCGCCTCGCGCGAGCTTGCTGGATATCGCCATTCCTTACCAGAAGTCCATAAAATTGCGTCAGAGCCATGAGGAGGGGACCGGTCGAGGACGTGTCCGTTTTTTCGACTTCCCCTACGGTGGCTCATTTCCGCCGATATTAAATGCCCGCCGATTGGATGGTCAACAGTGACCCGCGCCACACCCTTTCGGCGACGGGTCCTCGCGTACGGATGGCGGGCGCGACATCAATGCTCTGTCCAACAATGACTTATGACAGTAAGTCATAAGGGGAGATTTGGGATTTTAAATCCCTGGACAGGAGTCAGCCCTCGGTGCCGCGAGCGTTCCGCGAAGACACGGCTTCCCCCTCTGAGGAGTTGCCGAGCTCGCCTCACGGGCAACGCTCATGACTGTTGAACACCCAGTCATTTCCCGTACGCCCAGGGCGAGATGACTCCACCTGGGCTCCTCCGGAGGTTCAAGCGCGTCAACCACAAGCGGATCGCGCGCGTGATGCGCGCTGGGCCGAACGCCTGAACGCGGCCCCGCCGCATGGCCGGCCGAACATCAGGATTCCGCTCGACACATAGCTTGGCCACGAATCATCGGACGAGTACCAGAGGAGCAGGCATGACAGTGCCGCCGTTGGATCCGGCTACCCGGCAGGTGACCATGACCCTGACAGCGATCGCGGCCGCCGGCGCGACCCCTCGTCCGTCCGGGGAGACCCTGTCGGACCAGGCGGCACGGATCAGGAAGGGCATCACCGCCCAGCTGGCCGACACCTCCCTCGCGACGCGGGGCACCTGGCAGCTGCTGTGGCTCGGGCTGAGCCCGGACAACGCGAACCTGGCGTACCTCGCCTCCAACGGCTCGGCCGAGTTCGCCGTCGTCATTCGCGGCACGGTCGCCACCAACGCGACCGACATGCTCGAGGACCTCGGCGTCGGCACCGTCGTCCCGTTCACCGCCGGCGGATCGCCGCAGCCCGTTTCCGTGTCGAAGGGCGCCATGGACGCGTTCACGCAGATCGCCGGCATGAGCACGGACGGACTCAGCCTTGTGCAGGCGCTCGGCGAGGCGATCCTCGCGGTGCTGCCTGCGGAACCGACCGTCTATGTCGCCGGTCACAGCCTGGGCGGCTGTATCGCCAGCATGGTCGCGCCCTACCTGAAAACGGTGGACTGGAGCCCCAGCACACCGCAGTTCGCGCTGTCGACGTTCGCCGCGCCCACAGCTGGTGATCAGGGCTTCGCCGACTTCGTCAACTCGCTGCAGTGGAGCGCGAACGAGCACTGCTACAACACGTACGACCTGATTCCGCAGGCCTGGGCGAATCTCGCCGCCGCCAAGAACTGGTACCCCTCCCCCGGGCCGGCGGCCAACTTCGACGTCAAGGCGCTCATGTCGACCATCGCCTCCCTCGCCGGGCCCAACGTCTACGTCCAGCCGGGCTGCTCGTACGCCATGAACACCGACTACGGGCGACCCGGCACGTACGACCCGTACGCGACACGGAGTTCGGTCGAGGACTTCCTGACCCAGGTGGGCTTCCAGCACGCCAATTCCACGTACCTGGGGCAGGTCGGGGCACCCGCGGTGAGCTCCGGTCCGGTGGTAAGCGGTCTCAGCCCCACCTACGGACCCGCCGGCAGGGAAATCACCATCTACGGCAGCGGCTTCGGTACGGATCCCGCATCGTCCGAGACCGTGGTCGACTTCGGCACCGTCCCGTGCCAGAGCGTCACCGTCAGCGGGGGCGGCACGCAGATCTCCTGCTCCGTGCCCGAAGGAACCGGTGTCGTCGACGTCCGGGTGACCACCATCCTGGGCACCTCGCCGGCCTCGCTGTTCAACCAGTTCGCCTATGACGGGCCGCAGCCTGCGGTGATCTACGACATCTCCCCGTCCTCGGGAACGTTCGAGACAAAGGTCTTCATCAGCGGCGTGGGCTTCGCGGCCGACCCCGTCGTGTACTTCGGGAACAAGACCGCCGACATCCTTTCCGCCACCGCGACCGAGATCACCGTGCGGGCGCCACTGCCCGACCAGAGCCCGATCGCGCCCACGACCGTGAACGTCAGGGCGCTGACCAACGGCTATCTGACCCCCACCGCGGGGAGCAACGAGTTCAGCTACACCGGGTGAGCGAGGTGCACGCCGGCTGCGACGATCTGTCCAGGCCCTCGCTGGTGATCGAGGGCGCGCGTGTCCGAGCCGGGGTCGGCTTCTTCGACGTCTGACTGGCCGCCGGGCACTGCCTCCTGGTCGAGGACAGCACGCATCAGCATCAGCTCGACACCCGGTATCCGGACCTGTCCGGCGAGGACACGAGCTGTGCGTTCGACTCGATCCTCCGGCGGGCGTGGGGTGCGGCAGCTGTGGCACCCTCGCATAGGCTGGCCAGCTCAGCCGACGCACCGCGACGAGGATCAGCCCATGCGCAGCAGCACCAGCATCCGCCTGATCGAGCCCACCGACGCCGCCCTGATAGCCGAGCACCGGGTGCGGGACTTCGACGCGTTCCGGCCTTGGGAACCGGCCCAGCCGGCCGCCTTCTTCACCCCGGAGGGCCAGGCGGAGCGCATCGACGGCCTGCTGGCCGGATACCGGGCCGGAACGGTCTGGCCGGGCGTGGTGCTCGCCGGCGACCGGCTGATCGGGCAGGTCACCGTCGGAGGCATCCTGCCTCAGCCGCATCTGCGCCGCGGCTCCGTCGGATACTGGATCGCCGGCGTCGCCCAGAATCAAGGGCACGCCGGGCGCGCCGTCGGGCTCGCACTCCGGGTGATGACGGACGAACTCGGGCTGCACCGCGCCGAGGCGTCCACCAATCTGGAGAACCTGCCGTCTCAACGGGTGCTGCGCCGCAACGGGTTCAGCCCGTACGGCGTCGCGCACTCCTCGATCCTTCTCGACGGAAGCTGGCGGGACGGGCTGCTGTGGGAGCGGATCCTCGGCGACTCAACTGCATGACGGATCAGGTGGAGCGGTCGGTGCCGGATGAGTTGTGGGTGTTGTTCCGGCGGGTCCGCAGACCACGGGCCTGTCACTTCACGCCGTTTCGTGAGAGCTGTGACCGGTGAGGTCAGAAGAGGTCGAGCTCGGCAGACTCGACCGCGCCCAGGAGGCGGCACTCCCCGGTCTCGCCGTCCACGCAGACGTAGCCCGTACCGACGGCCATGTCCCGGGGGTCCCCGCTGCGCAGATAGGCAGCTGACTGGCAGTCGAAATAGAACTTGCGTCCCACCGGGGCGCGTTCCCCTTCGATGAGCGCCAAGGTCATGCCCTCGTGGCTGACTTCCTGGTCCAGGAAGTTCTCGGCCAGCGCGGTCGCCTCTTCGATGTCCAGCATCAGTCCGCCCTCGGAAGAAGTTCCGCCATGGTGAGATAGTGGCATGTCCCGACCGACCGCATAGGGGCATGCCACAGGTACGACAGGCCGACCACGCGGCCTCACCCAGAGGTGACCGACCGAGGCGGGATGCGGCCGTCTGCCGCTCGCCCGGGCCTCCTGGCCCTGAGCACCGCCACATCCGCCCTTGGTCAGGCCGGCCACGGCGGCGACGGAGTCGAACATGACGCTCTTGACGCCTTCGCCTTCCACGTCAGTGATGGGTGGGGGTGGACAGGGCCGATCCGGGGCCGTAGCGGCGCAGGAGGAGGCCGGTCACGATCGCGGCGATGGCCAGGACGGCGGTGACCACGATCATCACAGCGACGTAGGCGTCGTCGAACGCGGTGGATGCGGCGGTGATCAAAGACGGGTTGTCGTCCCCGACCAGTGCGAGCGCACTGTCGAGGCGGTCACGTGCGGAGTCCGGGACTCCGGAGGGCAGGTCGACAGTCGCGGTGTACACGGCGGCGAGGAGACTACCGAGTAGCGCGACCGCGATGAGGCTGCCTGAGCCACCAGCGCGGTGAAGACCCGTTCCCCCCATGGGCTCCATGTGCTCCCGGTCCGGACCGGGTCACGTCGTGGGGAAGGTGGGTCGCAGTACCTCAGGCACCACCGCCTGGGACGACCGGCCCCCACGTCGCGGCCCCTGTGCCCCGGGAGCGGTCGTCCGCTGGATGAAGCACCCGGCGAGAAGACCCCGAAGCGGGCCGGACGACGTGCGTCCTCTCCGGACGGTGCCGTGTACACGCTGTGGGGCGGCGACAGGGCGGAGACCACGGACGGCTGAGGAGGCCCGCATAGCCCGGCCGGGCCGGGCCGGGGTGCGACCGGGGGCTTGGTGTGGATAAGTGGCAGGGGATCCTGTCCACCACCCACGGAGTGCGCGTATGTCCGACGCCGTACCGGAACCCGTTGCGGTCCAGCCCGTCGTGACGCCGCTGACCAGTGCCGCAGTGGTGCTGGTCGCGACGATCGAGCCGGGCGGCGAATCCGCCGTACGCGACGTACTGCCCGATCTCGCCGCGTTCGCGCGGTCGATCGGCTTCCGGGTGCCGAGCGCCGGTCTCGCGTGCGTGACGGGGATCGGCTCGGACGCCTGGGACCGGCTGTTCGCCGGTCCCAGGCCGGCCCGCCTCCACCCGTTCCAGGAGTTGCGGGGGCCGTTGCACCACGCTCCGGCCACACCGGGCGATCTGCTGTTCCACGTCCGCGCCGAACAGATGGACGTCTGTTACGAATGGGCTTCCCAGCTCCTCGGGCGGCTCGGCAGTGCGGTGAAGGTCGTCGACGAGGTACACGGCTTCCGCTACTTCGACCACCGCGATCTGCTCGGCTTCGTCGACGGCACGGAGAACCCGGTGGGGGACGACGCCAGGGCCGCGGCCGTCGTCGGACCGGAGGACCCGGCGTTCCAGGGCGGCAGTTACGTCGTCGTGCAGAAGTACCTGCACGACCTGACCGGCTGGAACACGCTGAGCACCGAGGAGCAGGAACGGATCATCGGCCGTACGAAGTTCACCGACATCGAGCTCGCCGACGACGTCAAGCCGCCGGATTCGCATGTAGCCCTGAACACCATCATCGAGGACGACGGCACCGAACGCGACATCCTGCGCGCCAACATGCCCTTCGGCAGCTTCGAACAAGGCGAGTTCGGCACGTACTTCATCGGGTACGCGGCTGACCCCGGGGTCACCGAGCAGATGCTCCGCAACATGTTCCTGGGCAGCCCGCCCGGCACCCATGACCGCATTCTCGACTTCTCCACGGCGGTCACCGGCACGCTGTTCCACGCCCCCGGCGCCGACTTCCTCGACGCTCCTCCTCCGCCGCCCTCCCCTGCCGGAACCACAGCCGTCCCGGAGCCTCAGCCCTCGGAGGAACGGTCCCCGGCCCCGGCAGTGGTCCTTGACGGTTCGCTGCGTATCGGCAGCCTGCGAGAAAGCGCCCCGCGATGAACAATCTGCACCGTGAGCTCGCCCCCGTCACCGGCTCCGCCTGGGAGCAGATCGAGGAAGAGGCCAGACGCACCTTCAGCCGTCATGTGGCGGGCCGCCGGGTGGTGGACGTCGGCGCCCCGCAGGGACCGGAACTGTCGGCGATCGGCGACGGGCATCTGCGTGACATCGACCCGCCGACCCCTGATGTGATCGCCCGTGCCCGGACGGCGACACCGGTCATCGAGTGGCGGGTGCCGTTCACCGTGACCAGAGCGGCCGTCGACGACGTGGAACGCGGCTCGGCGGACAGCGACTGGCAGCCGGTGAAGGACGCGGCCCGCACCTGTGCGTTCGCCGAGGACATGGCCGTCATCGACGGGTACGCGGCGGCAGGCATCACGGGTCTGCGGGACGGTTCCTCGCACACCCCGCTGCCCCTGCCCGCCGATGCCCGGGACTATCCGGCGGCGGTGGGCCAAGCCCTGACCCGGCTTCGGCTCGCGGGTGTCGACGGTCCGTACCGGCTGCTGCTCGGCGCCGACGCGTTCACCGAGGCCACCGAGACCTCCGACCACGGCTATCCGGTGGCCACCCATCTGGCCCGGCAGCTCGACGATCCCATCCTGTGGGCGCCCGCCGTCGCCGGCGGGCTCCTGCTGTCCACCCGTGGGGGTGACTTCGAGCTGTGCCTGGGCCAGGATCTGTCCATCGGATACCTGGACCACGACGCGACGAGCATCCGGCTCTACTTCCACCAGGCGTTCACCTTCCGGATGCTGACACCCGAGGCCGTGGTCCCGCTCATCGCCTGAACGCGCCGACCTGGGAGGCTCCCATCGACGACACCCGCCCCACGCCGGCGTCGAGCTCCGCGGCAGCCGAGGGCCCCCCGCGCTCACCGCGCCCGCACCGCTTCGCCGAGGCGCTCCGCCTCGCGGTGGCGGAAGGACTGCTCGGCGAGGAGCATCCCCTCGCGGGCTTCCTGGACGCGGACGGGATACGCGGTTCCGTCGGCGCGCTACGGGACGCCTTCGCCGCCGAGCCGGGCGTACGGGTACTGCACACCTTCGCCGCGAAGGCCGCCTCGCTGATTCCGGTGCTGCGGCTGCTCGCCGACTGCGGCATGGGCTGCGAGGTGGCCGGGCCGGGCGAACTGAGGCTCGCGGTCGAGGCCGGTTTCCCCCCGGCGCGGATCGTGCTGGACTCACCCGCCAAGACCCGCGACGAACTCCGGCTGGCGCTGGCGCTCGGTGTCGCCGTGAACGCGGACAGCTTAGGTGAGATCCGCCGCATCGAGGAGCTCCGCTCCCCCAGCTCGGCGTCCGTCCTGGGACTCCGGGTGAACCCGCAGGTGGGAGGCGGTTCCATCGCAGCGATGAGCACGGCGACGGCCACCTCGAAGTTCGGCGTGGCCCTGCGTGACCCCGGCGCCCGTGAGCAGGTCGTCCAAGCCTTCGCCGAGCGTCCCTGGCTGACCCGGCTGCACGCCCACGTCGGCTCGCAGGGCTGCTCGCTGGAGCTGATCGCCGCAGGCATCGCGGAGACGTACGGGCTCGCCGAGGAGATCAACGAGTCGCTGGGCATGCGCCGGGTCACCGGGCTCGACATCGGGGGCGGGCTGCCGGTCAACTTCGCCGACGACGACACCCGGCCCACCTTCGCGGAGTACGTGGCGGCGCTCAGGAAGGCGGCTCCCGGTATCTTCGACGGGCGCTACGACCTGGTCACCGAATTCGGCCGGTCCCTGCTCGCAAAGAACGGCTTCATCGGAGCGCGTGTCGAGTACACGAAGGATGCGGGCGGGCGCCGCATCGCGCTCACCCACGCGGGGGCACAGATCGCGACCCGCACCGTCCTCATGCCCGATGCCTGGCCGCTCCGCGTCGGCGCGTTCGACAGCGGCGGACGTCCCCGGACAGGCCCGCCGATGGTGCAGGACATCGCGGGGCCGTGCTGCTTCGCCGGGGACATCGTGGCCCATGCCAGGGAGTTGCCCGAACTGCGGGAGGGAGACTTCGTCGCCCTGTACGACACGGGGGCGTACTACTTCTCCACCCCGTGGGCCTACAACAGTCTGCCCAGGCCGGCGGTGTACGGCTTCGCGGGAGATACCAGCGGCCTGCGCTTCGCCCAGGTGCGCGAGGCGCAGTCACTGGACTCCGTGGCAGCAGAGAGCGGGCTGCGCCACGCCGACGCGCTGACGGGCCTGCACGAGAGGCCCTAGAAACAGCGGCTCACCCCGCCGGCTGGGGGGAGGGCTCCGGCTCGGGTACCGGTTCGGGGTGCGGGTTCGGCGGCTGCGGAATCGGGTCAGGCGCGGGACCGGGCGGCAGGGGTCCCGGCGGTACGGGCGGCGGGGAGGGCACCGGTGTCGGCGGCCCCGGCACGGGCGGGGGCGTCGGCGCGGGCGGTAGGGGGTCGGGATTCGGGTGTGTCATCTCGGTCCTCCAACAGCGACGAACGGGACGGGTGGATCGCATCTCCACCGTCTCCCCGAGCGGCTGCCCTCGCCTGCCGAGTCCACACGTACGCGCCGTGGCTCCTGTCCCCCCGGACGCTGCGCCCAGCCGCCTCAGAACAGCTCGGGATGCGACTCGAGCTGCCGCTCGGCCCCGCGCACCAGCTCTTCCGGGGCCTCCGGCGCCTCCTCCGGATGGCTCTGTGCCCACCTGACGACGTACGGGCAGAAAGGGACGACGGGGACTCCTTCGCGGGCCGCCGTGGCGTAGAAGGCACGCACGAGGGCACCACCGATGCCCTTGCCCTCGTGTTCCGGCTCGACGACGGTGTGCACGGCGACGAGTGCGCCGGGCTCGGGGTACATCGCGAAGTACGCGATGTACCCCACGGCTGTGCCGTCCTCGTACGCCACCAGCTTGCCGTGTTCACGGTCGTCCTGGATCTCCACTGCGGTGTTCTCCGGCGCCATGGCAGGTACTCCCTCGTACGGTGGACGGCGTGGCGGATCAGCTCCGGGGCACGGCCTGCGGGCTGCGCTCGGTGCGCGTACCCGGGACGGGCGCCGAGGCGTCGGCTCCCAGCTCCACGATGCGGTTCCCGGCGTCGACGTGCACGACGCGGGGCACGAGCGCACGCGCCTCCGCGTCGTCGACCTGCGCGTAGCTGATGAGAATGACCAGGTCACCGGGGTGTACCAGGTGGGCGGCGGCGCCGTTGATCCCTATGACACCGGAGCCGCGCTCCCCCTCGATGACGTACGTCTCCAGGCGGGCGCCGTTGTCGATGTCCACGATGTGTACGAGCTCGCCGGGCAGCAGATCTGCTGCGTCCATCAGGTCGGCGTCGACCGTCACGGAGCCGACATAGTGCAGGTCAGCCTGGGTCACGGTGGCCCGGTGGATCTTGGACTTGAACATGGTACGCATCATCGAGGCACTCCCACAAGTAGGCTCCCTGCCTGCGTTTATGCAGGTCAAGGGCTGTTTCGACACCCTACAACGAGTCGCACGTCCGGGCAGCTTTCCCCAAGTTTTTCAGGCCTCATGCTGACCACTTGCTGACTTTACTGACGTCGCGTCAGGTGGCCGCAGGGGGGCTTCGCCCGCCCTCGCAACCCCACCGTGGCAATGGGTCAAGCCTACGCAGCACCTCCGAAGGGCGTCCGTGAGGACCGTCACATGGAGGGTCTGGACCATAGCCAGGAGCGAAGGCGCTCGACCGGCCCGCGCCACCGTGGATCAACACCGTGCACAAGCTGACGGTCCCCGTCTCCCTGGGCCCGGGCTTGAACCTGGTACCCGACCATTCGAAGTGCTCGTCGCTCGTGTCCACACCGTGCGTCTTCAGCGTGACGTCTCCAGCGCTCGCCGTCCTGTTGATCTGTCTCGGTCTCACGCTGCCAACTGTGGTCTTTCCGATCAGCCAGGCTCACCGTCGCCGCTGGGAGGCACAGTCCTTCGAAGCTCTCAGTTCCCTCTGGCAGGACCTCTCGGCAACGATGCCGGAGATCGTCCTGTCGTCCGCGGACTTCGCCCAGGGCGCGTCCAACGACTCGGACTTCTTCCTCCAGCGGCGGGTCATCGAGATCAGCGACGGTATCCTCGCACTCCGGCCGTACCGGTCCCGCAAGGAGCGAGAGAGGGCCCACGGCGCGTTCGACCCTGGGACAGAAGAAGGAGCCGCAGCGGTCGAGGCGGCTGTCGTGAAAGCGGCGCTGGCCGCTTCGAAGGTCGGCCGACTCGCCAGCGAGGTTGCCCTGCCGTTGGCAGAGGCGGCTTCCCGCAAGGACCTCCGTGCGGACACGGAGTGGCTCCTCTTGGTCGCCGACGCATACACCGCGTCGAAGCCCTCGTCCCGCAGACCGCGCAGGAGGACGTCGCGCAGGGCGTGATCGTCCTCGACAACGAGGATGCGGCAACGTGTCACCTCACGGTCCTCCGCGTACCCCGCAGGTAAGCGCCGGCGCTCAGGGCCAGCCAGGCGGTGGCGAAGAACCAGCCGCCGATGACGTCGCTGAACCAGTGCACCCCGAGGTAGACCCGGGTCAGTCCTACGGCCGTGCCCCAGACACCGATCAGGACGGCGACCAAGCGCGGGACGCGCGGACCCCACAGGAACAGGGCAGCGATCAGGAGCCCCGCGGCCAAGCGGCGGCCGGGGTCGGGCAACCAGCCACATGACCGCGACTCGCAACGCCTGGCCGATGCCGAGACAGAGCAGCTAGCGCGGCGGCAGTGATCAGACGCTGCCTGGTGGTGCCGCCCACCGACAGGCCCGCCAGGACGACAACGGCGAACGGGATGACCCCGGTGCCGGTGGCAGTGACCGCACGGGAGAGGGCCAGGGCAGCGCCGGGCCGGTGTGCCTGGGACCAGTGGTGCAGCGCCGCGTCGCCGGGCAGCAGCCCGGGCGGCGCGTTGAGCACGGCTACGGCAAGCAGCGCGAAGGCCGGTGCGGCCGCCAGGGCCGCCCAGGCGAACAGGCGAACGGGTGGACGGCGGGTCACGCCGCAGTAACCAGGGGGCGCAGCGGGCCGTCCTTCAGCCGGGCGGCGAGCGCGCTCTGCTTGCGCCGTACCGCCCAGATGGCGAGGAGCGCGACGAGGGCGCCGACGACGAACCCGATGAGGACGTCGTGCGGATAGTGCACGCCCACCCATACCCGGGAGGCTCCCATCAGGACCGCAGCAGCCAAGGCGAGGAGGCCCAGCCGGCGCGATACGAGGAGCAGTGCGACGGCGGCTGCGGAGGCGAGGGCGGCGTGGTTGCTGGGGAAGGACCAGTCGCCGGGGACGGGGCACGCTTCGAGGGTGAGCACGTGCAGCCGCTGGCACGGCCGGTCCTCATGGACGGCCAGCTTCAGCAGGGAGTCGACGCCGAAGGCGAGGACGGTGACCAGCGGGACCGCCAGCGCGGTGACCGTGGCCGCGGTTTCCGCGCGGCGCGCCCGCCACCATCCGACGACCATCAGCAGTGCGAACACCCCCAGCCCGTAGGTCGACCAGCCGGTGACCAGACTGTCGACCCAGCCGGGCGCTCGGTCGGCGAGGTTGACGATCTTGAGGTAGGCGGGGCCGTCGATACTCGAGCCGTCGTACGCGAGATTCATCAAGGGGCCTCATTCCGGTGCTTGGCAGCCCGCCGGGAGCGGAGCAGTTCCGCTGCCAGCGGTAGCAGGGACACGATCACGATGACGGCGATGATCGGCAGCAGGTATCGGTCGACGTCGGGGATGGTGGAGCCGAGGGCGTATCCGGCAAGCACCAGGCCGACAGTCCAGACCAGGCCGCCGACGACCTGCCAGAGGGTGAAGACCCGGGTGGGGATGTTCAGCGCTCCGGCGAGGGGATTGAGGACCGTGCGCACCACGGGGACGAAGCGGGCAAGCACGATCGCCTTGGCGTGGCCGTATCGCTCCAGTAGTTCCTCGGCGCGCTCTGCGCCCTCGTGCAGGCGCTTGGACCTGCTGCGGGCGAGGAGTGCTCCCCCAGCTCGGCGCCCGATGAGGTATCCGCACTGGGCGCCTGCCAGCGCGCCGGCCACCGAGGCGACCAGAACCCAGGGCAGGGACAGCGTTGCACCTTTGTCCGTGGTCCCCGCGCACAGCAGGCCGGCGGTGAAGAGCAGAGAGTCGCCGGGCAGGAAGAAGCCGACCAGCAGGCCGGTCTCGGCGAACATCACCACCGCGATACCCAGGACGCCGAAAGTCGCCAGTAGCGACGGCGCATCGAGGAGGTTCACCGCGAGTGGAGGCGAGACGAGGACAGGTACAGCCATGAGCAGGGGGCCTCTCACTCTCACTGAATACGGGCAGGGGGCAGCCGGATGGAACAACCAGTCGACTACAATCGCGTAGACGGTCTACTGCACTGTAGACGATTAAGGGATGAGGGGAACGTCATGGCGGAGGGTGCTGTCGAGCGCAGGGGGGCTGGGGAGCTGGAGGCGAGCGTGCTCGCGGCGCTGTGGGCCGCGGACGGCCCCCGGACCGCCGGCCAGGTGCAGCGCAGCCTGACGATGGAGCTGGCCCGCACGACGGTGACGACGATCCTGTCCCGCCTCTTCGAGAAGGGAACGGTAGGCCGGGAACGCTCAGGTCGTGGATTCGCGTACTTCCCCGTCCAGGACACCCATGGCCTGACCGCCCGGCGTATGCACCACGAACTCGACAAGGACAACGACCGCCAGAGCGTGCTGGCCCGGTTCGTCTCAGACCTGGGTCCGGAGGACGAGCGCATACTGCGCGACCTTCTGGAGGGCGGTGACGGGCGGTGATCACCCTGCTGCTCGTGCCGCTGCTGATGCCGTTCGCGGCACCGGCGCTCGTACGGTGGACAGCTCCCCGCCTGCGGCCTGCGGCCGCGATGTGGGCGCTGACCGCGACAGCCTGCGTGCTGACGGGCGGCTGGCTGGTGGCACTAGGGGGCCTCATCCTCGCCGGCATGCTCACCGTGTCTGCTCTGGCCCGCCTCGGCCACCTGAAATACCCCCTGAACGTCGCGCCCGCAATCGTCGCCTACCCGGTGACCGCCCTCGCCGTCGGCGCCCTGTCTCTCTGCGCCTGCACCGTGACCCGGTCGGCGTTGCGTCAGCTCCGCCAGTACCGCACCGCGCACGCGCAGCTGCGACACGCACCCTCCGCGGGAGATCTCAGCGTCCTGGATCACCCCGAAGCCGACGCCTATGCCCTCCCCGGGAATCCGGGGCGCATCGTGGTGACATCCGGCATGCTGCGCACCCTGGCGGGCCCCGAACGAGAGGCCCTCTTCGCCCACGAACGGGCCCACCTGACCGGCCGCCACCACTATTTCCTCACCGTTGCCGACCTCGCCGCCCGCTGCCATCCCGCCATGAGAGCACTGCGCGACGCCATCGGCCTTGCCGTGGAACGCGTCGCCGACGAGGCTGCCGCAAGCGTTGTCGGCGACCGCAACCTGACAGCACGCGCCATCGGCCGCGCAGCCCTCGCCGGAACCGCCAACAGGACCAGCCGCCCCACCTTCGCCGCACGAGCCTCAGGCGGCCCCGTACCGCAGCGCGTAAAAGCCCTGCTCCAGCAAGCACCCACCTCTCACAGGATGTCCGTCACAGCGGCCAGCCTGCTCCTCGCCTGCTCAGCCGCGGCCGGCACAGGAGCCACTGCCGGGCTCGTAAACCTGCATCACCACGTGGAAATCGCCCAGGGCGAGTTGCAGGACAACTGACCCGCAGGGTGGACACAGCCGTCGTCGGTCGCGCCGATCACCACGAAGCACCTGTTACGACAGGGGTGGACTGGCGGGATGTGTCCGAGAGATACGGCCTGGGTCAACCAACACAGCCCCTTCCGCCACTGGCCGGCGGAAGCCACGTTCGACCAGATGCGACAGAGCGTGCGCGTGCCCGGGCGGCAAACGCGGCCGGGCCATGTGACTGGCTGGTGTCGCACGTCAAGCTCTCAAAGTCTATGAAGTCACCCCAGCTCGGACGGCGGCAGGGATCTACGCTTGCTCGCTGATCGACTACCTGGAGTGGCGTGTGCAGACGGGATCGGAGGACATGAAGATCCGTCTGCTGAGCAACACCGATGCGTAGACTTCACGGGGGCGGGAGCCTGCACCGCGCCCGCCTGACCGTTCAGCAGGAGAGGCGGTCATCGGCATGGTGAGGTATGCCGGGTCCATGGGTCTTCGACAGTCGCTGCAGTCGTTCTACGGAGGCACACGGCAAAGCAGGGCACTCATCGCGGTGCCGTTCGCTCTGATCGCTGTCGTGACCGTGGTCGACATCACCACTCCACCACAGGTCCACGTCGGTCCTTTTCTCGTAGCGGCCCCTGCGCTCACAGCCTCATTTGCCGGCCCGCGCCTGACCTCGTTCGTCGGTGGGGTCGCAGTACTGGCCCAGAGCGCCGTCGCTGCGGCCAACAGCACCATCACCAATCTCGAGGTCTTCTACCAGATCATTGCGCTGGTCCTGATCTCTGCGATCGTGACGTTCTTCGCCCACCTGCGAGAACGTCACTCCGCGGAAATGGTGCGGCTGCGCTCCGTAGCCGAGGCGGCTCAACGTGGGGTCCTACGACCCCTGCCTGCACGCAGCGGTCCCCTACGCATGGCATCGGTGTACCTGGCCGCCGAAGCGGGAGCACAGCTGGGCGGAGACCTTTACGCAACCGCGCGCACCACCGAGGGAACCCGCGTAATCATCGGCGACGTCCGAGGCAAGGGCCTCGACGCCATCAGCGGCGCCGCCGGTGTTCTGGGCGCCTTTCGAGCTCTTGCCCGCCAGGAAGCCAGCCTGCCCGATCTGGCAGCCCGCCTCGACAACAGTGTGACCGCACGTCAGATCGACTCCCTGTACGAGACCGAGGACGAAAAAACCGCCGAAGACTTCGTCACGGCGGCCGTGCTGGATATTCCCCATACCTCTGACGTGCTCCGCCTTGTCAGCTGCGGACATCCGCCGCCCCTGATTCTCCGCGCAGGCCGAGTGTTCTCACTCGACGCCGAAGAGCCGGCCCCGCCGCTCGGAATCGGACAGCTGACGGCTATGCATTTCACGGAGGAGGTACATACCTTCGATGCCGGTGACACGCTGCTCCTGTACACGGACGGGGTCACTGAAGCCCGCGACCGTTCAGGCCACTTCTACCCTCTCGCTGAGCGGCTAGCGGCTACGCGGCCCGAGGGAGGCCCTGAGCTACTGCTGAAGTTCCTGTGCGCAGACCTTCTGCACCATGCGGGCGGCTACCTCGGCGACGACGCCGCCATGGTTGCGATCGAACGGCTGGCTGACTAGGGCGGGAGCGGACTGCCCGCCGGTGCCGTCCGCCACATGCTCGCGGTCTTCGAGGGTCAGGCCTTCACTCCCGTCACGGCGCTGCGACCCTGCGGGCAGGCCCAGATCGACACCACCCGCCTGGACGTCCTGAGACCCAGCGGCACGTCAGCTCGGGCGCGGACACACGGCAAGCCTCAGCCGACTGCACAGAGCTGCAACCGAACCAGGGCGTTCCCCCTTTGCTTGCTGGTGTGGGTGACGATGTGGCTGCGACCAAGGCCGGTACCTGGTCATGGGGGGACTTGTTTCCGCTGTGCTCGCGTGGTCAGTTCGTGTCGGGGCCTCGTGACGTGCTGTGCAGTGCGGTGTGGCCGACCCTGTTGGGGGGCTCGCCGCGGCGGACCGAGCCGGGGGCGCGGGCGATGGGCCGATGGGTGCCGGTGGCGGAGGACAGTTGCCAGGGGACACTGGTCACGGTTACGCCGGGGGTGAGGAGCAGACGGCTCTTGAGCCAGAGGGCGGTCTGGTTGTGGAGGAAGTTCTCCCACCAGCGGCCGACGATGTATTCGGGGATGAAGACGGCGACGACGTCATGCGGGCCGCCATCGCGGAGGACGGAGCGTACGTATTCCACCGCTGGTCTGGTGATTTCGCGGTAGGGGGACCGGAGCACTTTGAGTGGCACCTGGATGTCGAAGTCGTTCCACTGCCTGTGCAGTGTGGACAGAGACTCCTGGTCGACGGCGACGGTGAGTGCTTCGAGGTGGTCGGGCCGGAAGGCGCGGGCGTAGTCGAGGGCTCGCAGGGTCGGCTTGTTGAGGGTGGAGACGAGCACGACGGCCAGGACCCGGGCGGGCGGGATGCTGTCCTGCCGTGGGTCGGTCACGGCGAGCTCGGCGGCGGTTCTGTCGTACTGCCGGCGGATGCCCCGCATCATCAGCCACAGCACGGTCGCGGCGACGACGGCGAGCCACGCGCCCTGGGTGAACTTGGTGGCCAGCACGATGACCAGGACGAGTCCGGTGACGGCAGCGCCGGTGGAGTTGACCGCACGGGCCAGGTGGTGACGGCGGCGCTGCGCGGGGTCGGTCTCGGTGTGCAGCGCACGGTTCCAGTGCCGGATCATGCCGGCCTGGGAGAGGGTGAAAGAGGTGAAGACACCGAGGATGTAGAGGTGGATCAGGCTGGTGACGTTGGCCTTGAAGCCGTACAGCAGGAGCCCGGCGACGACTGCCAGGGCGATGATGCCGTTGGAGAAGACGAGTCGGTCGCCCCGGTTGTGCAGCTGGCGCGGAAGGTAGCTGTCCTGGGCGAGGATCGAGGAGAGCAGCGGGAAGCCGTTGAAGGCGGTGTTCGCTGCCAGGATCAGGATCAGGGCCGTGACTGCCTGGATGTAGTAGAAGCCGAAGCTGTCGGCCCCGCCGAAGACAGCCGCGGCGAGCTGCGCGATGACCGTGCGCTGGGTGTAACCGGCGCAGTCGGGCAGTCCGGTCAGTCGGCAGGCGTCGTCGGCGATGTGCACCTTGGCGACGATCGCGAGCGTGGTCACGCCGACGAAAAGGATGACGGCGATGATGCCCATGGCAGCCAGTGTGCTCGCGGCGTTCTGCGACTTGGGCCTGCGGAACGCGGGCACTCCGTTGGAGATTGCCTCCACGCCCGTCAGTGCCGTGCAGCCGCTGGAGAACGCGCGGAGCACCAGCATGACCAGTGCGAGTCCGGCCAGATCCAGGTCGGCCTTCTGGGGGGTGACGTTGTACTGGGAGCTCTCGGCGACCGGGGCGTCGCCCAGGACGTAGCGCAGCAGCCCGGTGCCGATCATGATCAGCACCCCGCCGATGAAGAGATAGGTAGGAGCGGCGAACAACCGGCCGGACTCGCGCAGGCCCCGAAGGTTCAGTGCGGTGAGCAGGGCCACAAAGCACAGTGCCATCAGCACGCGGTAGTCGGCCAGGGAAGGCAAGGCCGAGATGATGTTGTCCACTCCGGAGGCCACGGAGACCGCCACGGTCATGACGTAGTCGACCAGCAGAGAGGCCCCGACCACCAGACCGGCTGAGGGGCCGAGATTGGTCGAGACGACGGCGTACGATCCGCCGCCGTTCGGGTAGGCGTGGACGACCTGGCGGTAGGAGAGCACCACCACCGTCATCAGCGCGACGACCGCGGCCCCGATCCACGGGGTGAAATGCAGGTACGCCAGCCCTCCGAGGGTGAGGACCAGCAGGATCTCCTGCGTGGCGTAGGCCACGGAGGAAAGCGGGTCGGACGCGAAGATTGGCAGAGCCAGCCGTTTGGGCAGCAGCGTCTCACCCAGTTCTTCACTCCGCCGGGCACGCCCGATGACCAGGCGTTTGAGGATCTTGATGGCCGTCGGCACGGCGCGATCGTAAACCGGCTTCCCTCGCCGACCCCGCTGGCGCGGGCAAAAAACTTGAATCAAAGCCCAGTGCGCAGCGCTCACGTGCCCGCGATCGCTGCGGCACCTCAACTGGACGAACTATTGGTACACGTAGCGTTTGATGAGGCCGTTCCGAGGCTGCCCCTACCCGCGACCCCGAGCTCAGCTCCGCACGGTCGGCACGGTGGAGGAGAGAGGCGGAGTCGGATGCGGCACGCGCTGCCGACCGCGAACTGACGCGGGTTTTGAACCAACACGCGTAGCCGGACCCGGAAGCCGGGGCGCTGCCGGCGTCTCCGAGTGATTGGGCGTCGCGGTTTCCTCGATCGCGAAGAAGGTGCCCGTGGAGACCTCGGCATCGGCGACTGGGCGCGGTGGGAAGCCGGCCTGCGCGGGGTGTCCGCACCGTGAGCGCGGTGCCGGACACCTGCAGAAGCGCGAGCCGTCGGCTTGCTGTCCGCTTGGCCCTGGTGTCGTCAGTGGGCGGCGACGGCCTCGGTGGCTTCTGTCTCGTCCCCGATGGCGGGGCCGTGTTCTTCGGGCCGCGGAGGAAGATATAGAGGTGTGCCCATGACGGCTACGCTTGCCCACATAGCCTCCTGACAGCTGTCGACGAAGGACCGCTAAGCGGCATGTAGCGGGCTCTGTGCGTGTGAGCCTGTGCTGGGCGTCGCCTCGGCCGCGTTGGCGACGCCTTCGCGTGCGGTGTCTGCGGCAACCAGCGGGATGCCGTCGAGCCTCTCGCCGATGGAGCTGCGGTCGCCGGCAGACACGAGCGCGCCGAGCGCGGTGCCGAACTCGCGAGTGACGTGGTTGAGCACGGAGGCGACGCCCTGCTTCCCGCGCGGCATGAGGCGGTGATGGCCTCGGTGGATGGTGTCATCGACAGGCCCATGCCGAGGCCCATGGCAAGCAGGCCGGGCAAATTGACAGGTATCTGCCGTCGACGGCGGTCGATGTCGCTCGCCATGAACGCGCGCAGGACGAGCCGGTCAGTCTCCAGGAAGTTGGGCATGCCGCGCTTCACCACAGGGGGCCGGGCCTGCCACTGATTTTCTGACCGGCGGCGGCAGGAGGCGGTGTTCATGCCACGCGGTCCTCGTATCGCTCGCCCAGGAAGCCCCGCTCGAAAGCGGGCTTCTGCCCGGACCAGGGCGACGAGATGGGGAGCGGTCACGGCCCGCCAGCGTTCCTGGGCTGACTCGATGAGCTTGAAGGCCTGCGGACCACGAACCCGATCGAGTCGGGCTTCGCGACTGTGCGCCTGAGGACCAAGGTCACCCAGGGCGTCGCCAGCCGCGCCGCCGCCCTGGCCGCGGTGTGAGGTGCGGTCAGCGGCGGCACGTCTCGACGAGTTGCCGGAGGAGCCGCGTCCGGGTCGAGGGCCCCGCACGGTGATGGACGAGCAAGTCCTCCATCTGATCGCCCGGACCCTGGAGTCGAAGCCTCTACCTCCCACAACACCCGTAAGAGAACGCAGCTCCGGCCGTCATGGTGACAGCCCAGGAATTCGCAGACTTCTCTTCCCGTTGGCGGAGGGATCCTTCGTGTTCTGGAGCGCGTCGAGAATGGCGAGGCCTTGGCCGACCACGCCCGCAGCGACCTGGTTGACACCGTCGGTGCCGTTGAGGACGGTCAGGCTGGCGCCCGACATGCCACGGGCGGCTGCATCTGCGAGGGCCGGAAGGTTCTCGACCACACGGTTGGCGGCGATCAGTTCCTGGTTGCCATCGCGCAGCGAGAGCGCGCGGGCGGTGTTCGCGTCGGCCTGGGCCTGTGCGAGTGTCCGCTCCGAGTACGCCTTGCCGTCCGCCTCGAACTTGGCAGTGTCCCGAGCGGCCTCGGCCAGGGTGCGCTGGCGGTATGCCTCTGCGTCTGCCGGGCGCCTGACCTCTCCTTCGAGGTGCTGGGCCGCCAGTTCGGCCTGTCGCTGGGCGAGCGCAGTCTGCTCCTCGATGACCTCGTGGGACGCCATGGCCTGAGCAAGCGGGCCGGCCTGGGCGGCGCGGGCGTTGGACTGTTCGGTCTCGGCGAGGAACCCTGCCCGCTTGATTGCTGTGTCCCGCTCGTACTCAGCTTTGAGGGCGGCCGCCTGCTGCTCGCGTTCGGTTGCCTCCTGGTCGGCCTTGGCCTGGGCGATACGCGCATGGCCTGCGACTGCTGCGGCGTGCGGAGCGGCGAGGTTATTGATGTATCCGGTGGCGTCCTCGATCTCTTGGATCTGGAGTGCGTCGACGACAATGCCTAGTTTCTCCATCTCGCTGTGGCTCCCCGCCATCACTTCCTGAGCCACCCGGTTGCGTTCCCGGATGATCTGTTCGACGGTCAGTCCGCCGACGATCGACCTGAGGTGCCCGGCGAAGATCCGGCCGACGAGCTCCTCCATCCGTTCTTGTTCGGAGAGGAAACGACGGGCTGCATTAGCGATCGAGATCGCGTCATCACCGACTTTGAACACACAGACCGCGCGCACACTCAGCCGTATGCCCTGCTGTGTGACGCAGTCCTCCGCGATCTCCGCTTCCCGTAGCGCCAGGGACAGCATGCGGGCTTTTTGCTTCACAGGCAGCACGAAACTGCCGTGACCTGTGACGATACGGAACTGTGTTTCCTGTGCCTGCCGTTTCGTGCCGGATATGAGCATGGCCTCATTCGGCGCAGGAACCTGCCAGAACAGCATGGGCGGACTCCCGTCGAGTGTTGGGATGCGCTGCGCCCCCTACGATTTGCGGGAAAACATTCAGGACGGCAACGGCTCGACGATCACCGAGCGAGCTGAGATGGAGTCGATGACGATTACCCGTGTATCTATGGCGAGGGTGATGTGGCTACGTGACCACGCCGCGTACGTTTCCGAGCCCCCGCGAACAGCCACCAAGACCTCACCCGGCCCGTCCGGAGGAATCCCCACCGTAATCCTTCCGATCGCCCCAACCGGACTCTGGGCGGACTCGTCAGTACTAGTCATGGGCCCTCTCGCCGGGCATACGGCTCATGATCACAGATGATTACCTCCGGCCTGCATTCGCTCGAGAACGGCCACGACGCATAGCCGACGGCGACGATTCTCTCGATATCTTCACGATACTCCCGCTTCGGCGTGAATACGGGAACGAGTGCGCGCGAGGGGCCTGAGCCGCCTCCATCTGGCGGCGCCACCTCGCTGCATGGGAAATGCTCGCCCAGGTCGCTCAGGCCGCCAAGAACACCGAACTGCTCGGCCTCCCCCCTGCCCCAAGAATGGTCAACGGCCACCCCGATGCCGGGACTCCTGTGAGTTCGTTCTGCATTGGCCTTCATCTTCTGACCTGCGGTACCACTGAGCCTGGATCCACCGGCTCGCTTCGTGAGTGCTTGATTCTCGTGATCGGGTCGGTGTTTCTGTTTTCGGGCGCGGGGTGGCCGCTGGTCTGCCCAGCTTTTCCACTTGTCCACCGGTCTTGGGCCCTCGTGGGCGGGTCGGATAGGTCCTGGTCAGGCCGTTGGGGGTGGGACGTGGACGACATGGAGGAGGGTGTCGAAGGCGTCTTGCCAGGGCCAGCGTTCGGGCAAATGCAGGGTGAGCCGTCGGGACGAATGGGACAGGCGGGCGGGCACGTTGATCAGGTGTTCGCGGATGGTCGCGCAGGTCGCGCGGGCGTGGAAGGTGTCGGCGAGGGTGCCGCAGGCGCGCATCAGGTTGAAGGCGAGGGCGGCCAGCGCGAGCCAGGCGGCGTTGGCCTGGAAGTTCCCCGACGGCGCGTGGTCCGGCCCCTCTGCCGCAGCGGCCTTCGCACTGCTCGCCGTAGCAGTGGTCCACACGCCGCAAGGCTGCTGTCCAGCGATGGAACGCTCCTCGGCTGATTTTGCACGCATCACCCTGGCGCCACCGTGCCCCACTCCCGCGCGGCGAGCACGCAGCCGCCCCGGGCCCGCGTCCGCTGGACAGGCACCACGCCCCCGAGGCCCGGGGCGCTCGCTCAGATGGAGGAAAACCCTGGTACCGAGTCTCCGTTCAGAGCCCAGAGCGCGGCCGTGTACCAGAGGAGGGCCACACCGAGCACGAGCAGGCCGCCCACCACCGGAAGGAGCCAGCGGGGCAGGCACCTGCTGCGCACAACGATCACCTTGGCCGCGAACGCACCGTAGAGCGTGCACCCGGCGAAGGAGTGCACCGCCACCCGCGGGGAACTCGTCTCGGTCCCATAAGTCGTAAGGCAGTGGTAGGCGATCGGCAGGGAGAGAAGAAGAATGACGAACCCGAGCACGCGGTGCCCCAGCGGCACCGATCGAGGCGCGGGACGGTGGCCTGGCACGCGGCCGTACATCCACAGGGCGAGGCCGAGCTGGATGAGAGCGAGGCCGAGCAGCGCGGTGCTGAGTTGGGCTTTGAGGTCGACTGCGGCGGTGCCGTGCTCGCCGAAGAGCCCGTTGTCGTAGTTCGGTGTGTGGTGGGTTCCGAAGAGGTAGATCCCGACCCCGACTGCGACTGGTACCAGGACAGCGAGCACGGCGGCGGATACGAGGCTCCTGCCGCCGTCTTCACTGTGCCGCGCACTCATCCTGCTCCGCCGACTCAGCTTTCGACCTTGTTGCCCTTGGCGTTCAGGACGTACCACTCGGCGCCGAACTGGTTGAGGCCCTGCCCGTTCGTCTGGCCGGGCTTCTTGTCGTTGATGTAGTAGTACAGCGGGTGTCCGTTGTATGTGACCTGCTCGTCACCACCGGAACGCTTGGTGACGTCGAGCAGCTTCTTGTCCACACCCTTGCCGACCTTGGCAGCCCCCTTGGTGAGCAAGGGGGGCCATGCTTTGGCGCAGGAACCCGTGCAGTTCGACTTGTTCTCCGTGTCGGCGAGGAAGAGGTAGAGGGTATTGCCCTTGTCGTCGACAAGGATGCTGCCGAGCTTGCCCGCAGACTTCGTGTCCACGGTGGCCGGGGTCGCAGGCGAGGCGGTGGAGGCAGTGGGCCCGTGCCCCTCTCCCGAGGTGCTGTCGGAGCAGCCGGTCAGGACGGCGGTGAGCAGGGCGGCGGCACAGGTGGCCATCGTGGTGGTGCGCTTCATCAAGGTCTCCGGGGGAAAGTGCGGCGGGCTCCCTGTCTCTCCCCGCCTACGCCCGATCGCTCACAGCGTCATCGTCAAGACCACTCACACGGAGCTACTCCGGACACAGCCCGCACGCACATGAAAACGGCTTCACACCACCCGGTCTCCAGTCCGTTGTCCACCGCCGTGCTCCATCCGCTTGCGCCTCGCCACACTTGTCCGCTGCGGGCCGCGTACGGCACGCAAGGTCCGGCACCGTTTCCCCCTGGACGCAGGTGGTTCTACGGACAGCGAGGAGGCGAGCGTCAGCCCGCCCGCCGGGACCGAATGGGTCGATCCGCGGCGCCAAGGCGTGTGTTCTCGCCACTCGCCCGATGAGAGGCAGGTCGGAATGCCTTGGGTTCCGACCCCGGGCGGTTCAAGCGGCGACTACCCGTCTACAGATGATGCATGACGCCCTCCCACAAGCAGGCGGGAGGGTGTCGAGTTTCAGTGCTTGGTGCGGGGGTCCATCAACCGCGTAGCGGTCCAGTTGTCTCCCGCGCTGACGGAGGGAGCCTGGGCCGGACTCGCGACGGGCACGGCCTCGGCGATGCCGGAGGGGGCCACATGCCCCTCCCAGCCAGGCTTCGGAGTCAGAATCAATACGTAGCCCCCGTCAGTGAGCGGCGGCACTGTGTCAGCGAGCGTGTCGGCAAGGTCGCCGTCACCCTCGCGGTGCCAGACCAGTACGACGTCGACCCAGCCTCTTCGGTCCTCGTCGACCATCGATTGGCCTGTCACCTTCTCGATGTCCTCGCGCAGCGTCTGGTCGACGTCGTCGTGATACCCGATCTCCAGTACCACCTGCCCGGCGCGGAATCCCAGACGCCCGGCAAGGGTGAGGGCCGTGCTGTCAGTCATAGGGCTCCTCGGTGACCTGAATGCCACTCCGGCATTGCCTTTCCGTAGCAAAACAGATACGGAGCGTGCTGGCTGTGGGATTGGGATCCGCAACACGATCGAGTCGTCCATGTGTCCGGCCACGATCCGCGAGGAATGGACGCTTCAGCAGCGGCGAACCACTGCGGAAGTGCCGCACCATCCGAGCGCGTCACTATGGACAGCTCTTCGACGCCGGTCTGTCGGGGGCGATGGTGGGTCTCGCATTCTGCGTCTGCCTTCGGTTCCGCGCCTGGTTCACCAGGGTCCTTCTGGTCGTAGGCATGGTTGCCGAGCCGGTCGTCAAGCCCAATCCCGCGAGCAAGGAACTCCTGGTGGCAGTCGCGGTGGCGCTGACGGTTTCCGCACTCTCGGCGGGCCTGAGGAACGCAACTACGCTCCGTGCCCGTGACGCCCGAGTGGCCCGGTCCGGCACACGGCCCTCATAGTCGCCCTGTGCTCACCAGACAGACACAGCCGGACGTCGGTCGGCCCGCCGTGCGTTGAGATCCCGCCCATAAGCCGGAGCTGGTGCGCGAAGCCGCGCACCCCGGCCAGCCCAGGGCTTCCACCGAGGCTGCCGTGTCGGGTTTCGGCAGGCCAAACGGGTCACTCGCAATCGGTTAAGGGTGCGCTTCCGCCTGTCCCCGGGGCAACACCGGTGGAATAGCCATGGCATCGGCTCCTGCACGGGGCAAGGGGCAGAGACCCCACCGCTCTACGGTGGACGGCACCGCTCGGGCTGTCCGGTCAGGAGAACTGGTTCGGTGACTCCCCAGTTGTCGGTGGTCGTTCCATGCTTCAACGAGGCTTCCGTCATCGAGAGATTCCACTCGGCGGTCGACGACGTCCTCGACCCATCGGGGATCGACTTCGAGATCTACTACGTGGACGACGGAAGTACCGACCGCACACGGGACATCATCGAGGGCCTGGGCTCCGCTGTTCGCCGCGTCAGGTACTCGGTGCTCAGCCGGAATTTCGGTAAAGAAGCCGCGATGCTCGCCGGCCTGCGCATGTCCCACGGGCGAGCGGTGGTCATCATGGAGGCAGATCTGCAGCATCCTCCGGAGCTCATTCCGCGCATGCTGGAGCTCCACAGGCTGGGGTACGACAAGGTGATTCCCCGGAGGAACCGTGAGGGTGAGGGCGCAGCCCGCACTGCTGTCGCTGCCGGAAACCAACCGGTTCTCGAAGGGCATTTTCGCCTGGATCGGCTTCACGACGGCCACCTTCACCTACCGAAACGCCCAACGGCTCGCGGGCACTTCGAAAGGGGGAAGTCGCCGCCTGCTCACCTACGGCATCGGCGGGCTGCTGTCCTTCAACGACCGGCCCCTGAGACTGGCCGTCTACGCGGGCTTCTGGTGCCTGCTCGCCGCAGTCGTCTACGCGGCATGGGTAGGTTTCGACGTAGCCCTCCACGGAGCACCTGCCCCCGGCTACGCGACACTCCTGATGGTTGTGGTGGGGGTGGGGGGAATCCAGCTGATCACCCTGGGGATCATCAGTGAGTACGTCGGCCGCATCTATCACGAGGTCAAACGCCGCCCACCCTTCGTGGTCCGGGAAACGGACGAGCACCCCGCCCCAAGGCCCCGCCTTCCCCACCATGACTCGAATGCTGGTCCGGCAGCCCCTGCGACAACGGCACGACAGTTCGCAACGTTCGTGGCGATCGGATTCGTCAACACCGCCGTATACCTGAGCCGTCCTGAACCCATGGATCCCGTATCTCACGTCTCACGGCACACGTTCTCGGCTACACGGTCAGTATCGCCGGCTCCTTTCTGCTCAACTCCTACATCACCTGCCGGACCCGTCCGACCTGGCGCGCGTTCCTCCGGTATCCGCTGTCCAGCGGCTTCAACCTCTTCGCCTCCGGCGCGCTTCTCTACGTGACTGTCAGCCGACTCGGAATGGACAAGAATGTCGCCGCACTCATCGCCGGAGTCCTCGTCACCCCGGTCTCCTTCCTCCTCGCCCGCTGGGCCATCAACTCCGGCCGACAGCCGGCGAACACCACCGGCACGAATCGGGACGATGCTGCCGAGAGGAGGTCGAGCAACCCCACCCCTGGCTAGCGCCACCGGCTCGGACGGCGGGAAACACACTGCGCCGGCGCGATACGCCGAGAACGTCGGTACCGACGTTCTCGGGCCCACGAGCGAGGCGAGCCCGAACACCGCCCTGCCGCGCCCAGCCTCGGCAGGTGTGGCACTGTTGCCTCTCCTCGCGCTGTCCCTCTTCGGCGGAGCCGCATGGTTCGCGCGCTGGGTACGCCCGAGTGGCGACGAGTGGTGCTTCCTGCCACTCGTACGCGACGACGGCGTCATCGCCCTGGTAGACCAGTTCTACTCCACGGACAACGGCCGGATCGCCAACGGCGTGCTTGTCGCCTCGTACGCCGCGTTCGGCGTCGCTGGTCAGCAGTGGTACGCGGGAATCAGTTCGGTCGTGATGCTGGTGCTCCTGTGGGCGTGGGCGGTGGCACTGCTCCGATGCGCCCGGTGGCGGGCACCCCGAGGCGTCCCACTGTTCTCGGCAGCCATCTTCCTGGCCGTCTTCTGCTTCGGCTCCGTGAACACGTACAAGACCTTTTTCTGGCCGGCCTCGTCGATTTCCCACACCTTTCCGCCCGTCCTCACGGCCGCCGCCACGATCCCGGCCCTGCTGGCGACCTCGCGACGAGGGAAGATCGCCGCCACCGCGTCCGTGTCCGTCCTAGGAGCCGTCATGGGCACACTGTCCGAGGAGACCTCCGTAGTCGCCCTGACCCTCCTTGCCCTGGCACTGCTGCTGGGTCACCGACTCTTCCCGGCAGGACGGCTCACTTTCCTACGAACCTGGTGCGCCGCTGCCGGAGCGGGCATCATCATCGGCACCGCCGTACTCCTCACCTCACCCGGCTCACGCAACCGCCGCACACGTCACCACGCGGACTCCATGTTCGCGCCCGAATCGCTTCTGGCTTCGCTGCGGGGGTACATGCACATCCTCCATACCCTGGCGACGAGCTGGCAGTATCTCGGCGTGATCGCCGTGGGGGTGTTGATCGGCATCCTCGCCCGTCGCGCGGACGGTGGCATTCCCCGGCCTGACCGGAGGGCGACCCTGCTCCTCATGTCCGGAGCGGCGGCCTTCCTTTTCTCCGGATACGTATGCACGGTGATCGCCCGTCCGGCGTTCGGTCCCTCGGTCGCGACCGCCAACCGGCTGTGGAACGACTACCTGTTCCTGCTCCTCCTCCTGCTCGCCAGCGCGGGCGGCCTCCTCGGGAACATGACAGCCCGGCGGTACCGCCGTCACATGAAGCCGGTAGCCATAAGCGCTGCCTTCATGTGCGTGTGCCTCACAGCCGTACTCGCAGTCCCCCTGCGCGCCCTGGAAACGGACATGCGTGTACGAGCCGAAGCCTGGGACAGCCAGGACCACCTGCTCAGAAAGCGGGCTGCGGCGGGCGCAACGGTACTCCCCTACACACCGCTCGTCATCAGCAAGATGACGGAACCATTCGGCAACCAGGGTAAGCGGCCATGGCCTGCCTCCTGTGTCGCCACCTATTACCAGGTAGAAAAGATCACAGACGGAAGGATGGCGCAGAATCGATAAGCGCGCTGATGGGCTCGCTGCGTCGCACAGTAACCCCGTGCAACGCACGCAACCGCTTCGCTTGCACCGGCAGGGCCGGACGGTCACGACACAGGACGTCGCCCCGAGGAGCCGTCCGCCGTATCGACACCGGTGCCGTCGCAGGCGTCAGTCAGCCGATTCGCGCGTTTTTCGGCGGGGTCCGGTGCGGGGGCGGTGCCGATCCAGCTGGCGAGGATGGAGAGGGCCTCGGCGGAGGGGGAGACGGGCTCGGGGGTGAGGATGATGAGGGCCTGGTCGGGGGCGCCGGCGACGTTCAGGGTCACGTAGTCGAGGGTGAGGTCGCCGACGAGTGGGTGGTGGAGGTGTTTGGTGCCGGTGGCGTGGGCCAGGACGTCGTGATCGGCCCAGAGACGGCGGAAGTCCTTGTCGTGCAGTGACAGCTCACCGATGAGTTCGGTGAGCTGGGGGTCGTCGGGGTGGCTTCCGGCGTACAGGTGCAGGGAGGCGACGGTTTCGGCGGCGGCCTTGTCTCAGTGGTCGCCGTACAGGGTACGGGCGTCCTCGTCGAGGAAGAGGTACCGGGCGAAGTTGCGCTCGGCGTGCGGGCGGGCCTGAAAGTCGGTGTACACGGCGGCGGCGAGACGGTTCGTCGCCAGGACATCCGTGCGGCGCCCCTGGACCATCGCCGGGGAGCCGATGGCGTCCAGGGCCTGGTACAGGGCGGGGTGGACGCGCTGGGGGTTGAGCGGCCGCTTGCGCCGAGGCCGAGTATCGGTGGGCTGAGCGAGGTCGAAGAGGTGGGAGCGTTCGGTGTCGTCCAGGTGCAGGGCGCGAGCGACGGCTTCCAGGACCGTGCGGGAGACGCCCCGGGTACGGCCGCGCTCCAGGCGTATGTAGTAGTCGACGCTGACCCCGGCGAGCTGGGCGACTTCCTCGCGCCGTAGCCCCGGTACCCGGCGGGGGCCGGGGTGCGTGGTGAGGCCCGCCTCCTCCGGGGTGATCCGGGCCCGGCGGGCGCGCAGGAACTCGCGGATCTCGGTGCTGTGCTCCATGACTCCACGGTACGGCGGGCGCCGCGGGGGCGGGCCCCGGTAAAGGAGTACTGGCAGGCCCCCGGGAAGAGGGGTGCCCCGTACGGCGCCCCACGCAGGCCCCGCGGGTGGTTGCCTGGATATCGGGCCGCTTCGAGCCCTTGAGCGAAGAAAGAGCACAGTGCCCGCGCATCGTTGCATGCGTGGCGCACCGGCAGAACGGATTCCCCATGACTTCGAAGCTCACTGGCACCGTCGCGCTCGTCACGGGTGCGAGCAGCGGTATCGGCGCCGCCACCGCCCGCCTGCTCGCCGAGCAGGGCGCCTTGGTGGCGCTGGTGGCCCGCCGCAAGGACCGCCTCGACGGCCTCGCCGCGGAGATCGCCCAGGCCGGAGGCGTCGCACTGGCGGTGGCGGCGGACATCACCGACTCCGCCCAGGCTGCGGCGGCCGTGCGGCAGACCGTCGAGCACTTCGGACGCTCGACATCCTGGTCAACAACGCCGGTCTGATGCTGCTGGGCCCTGTCGTCGGTGCGGACCCCACGGAGTGGGAGCGCATGATCTCCGTCAACGTCCAGGGCCTGCTGCACACCACCCACGCCGCCCTCCCGCACCTGCTCAAGGCTGCCGAGGACGACCCGCGTCAGGTCGCCGACATCGTCAACATCAGCTCGATCGCCGGTCGCGTCGCCTGGAACGGCTACGGCGTCTACGACCTGACCAAGTTCGGCGTGAACGGCTTCACCGAGTCCCTGCGTCAGGAGGTCACCCAGCGTCATGTGCGCGTCGGCGTCCTGGAGCCGGGCGGCGTGGCCACCGAGCTGTCCTCGCACAACGACCACAAGCCCGAGATCCGCGAGGCGACCGCCGCCTTCTACGAGCAGACCGAGGTTCTGCAGCCCGAGGACATCGCCGACGGTCTCACCTACATGGTCACCCGCCCCCGCCACGCCTCCATCGGCGAGCTGTGGATCATGCCGACCGACCAGGCCTGACCGCCCCACTCATCTGCACCAATAGCTACTCCCAGGCGCCCACCCCGGCGCCCGAAGGAAACGGATTTCCTCATGAGCAAGGTCGTCTTCGTCACCGGCGCCGGTCGCGGTCTGGGCACGGACATCGCCCGCCAGGCCCTCGCGGCCGGCCACCAGGTCGTCGCCACCGGGCGGCGTCCCGAGGAGGTCGAGAAGACCCTTGGCGGACCGCAAGACAACCTCCTGGTCACCAAGCTGGACATCACGAGCCTGGACGACGCCGAAACCGCGGCCCAGGCGGCGATCGACCGCTTCGGACGTATCGACGTACTGATCAACAACGCCGGGAATTTCTACGCCGGGTATTTCGAGGAGATCACTCCCGAGCAGATGCGCCGGCAGTTCGAGACCAACCTCTTCGGCCCGATGAACGTCACCCGCGCCGTCCTGCCGATCCTCCGCAAGCAGCGCGACGGGCACATCATCACGCTGTCCTCCTCCGCCGGCCTGATCGGCCAGGAGTTCTGTGTCGCCTACGCCGCCTCCAAGTTCGGCGTCGAGGGCTGGATGGAGTCGCTGCGCTACGACGTCGAGCCGTACGGCATCCGTACCACGGTCGTGGAGCCCGGCTTCTTCCGCACCGAGCTGCTCGTTGACGCCTCCACCACCTGGCCCGAGCCGACCATCCACGACTACGCCGAACGCACCCGCGCCACGATCGCGGCCTGGAAGAGCATGAACGGGCAGCAGGGCGGCGACCCCGTCAAGCTCGCCCGCGCCCTGCTGACCATCGCCGACCAAGCCGATCCGCCGCTGCGTTTCGTCGCGGGCGCCGACGCCATCGAGGGCGTCGAGGCCAAGGCCAGGGAACTCCTCGCCCAGGCCCGGGTCTCCCGCGAACTCGGCGGCGACCTCGGCCACGACGACGCCACCGCCTGACGGCTCTCATCTCTACCCATCAGCCGTGACCCACGCTCACTCCGACATGTCCAGGCGCATCCCGAAGTTGCCGAAGACTCCGACAACTGATGTCGCATCCGGGCAGTAGCCACGGCGGACCGCGGGGCACTCGTCGTCGCAGATGTTCCGGGCGAGCTTGTGGCGGGACTCCTCCACGGTGAGCTGCCGGTTCATCTGCCGCCGGCAGGCGAGGCGAAGCTGCACACCTACACCGCCGAGCTGGGTGCTCCCGACGTGCTCGTGTACAACGTACGTGCAGGCGCTGCACGCACAGCCGACGGGCACTGGCGTGCACGCGACCAGCGTCACGATCGTGGGCGAGATCGGTGACGGCGAAACGCGACTGAACGTCCCTGTACCGAGGGGCTCCACATCGTCGACGTGGAGCCCCTCGGTGCTGTGCGCGGTGACCTCTCAGAGTGCGGTGCCCGTCTCCTCGGCCAGTGCCTGCAGAAGGCGGTCCTGGAACGATTCGTCGCGGACTGAGCGGTGCGGCTCCAGCCGCTCGCGGTGGTACCAGTACCCGCCGCTGGTCAGGGCGTCGGGTTCGTCGCTGGTGGCGAGCCACTCCTGCGTGCGATGGCCTTGTTCCAGGTCGTCCGGTGCGCCGGCGCCGCCCATCTTCGTCGGTACCCAGCCCGGATCAACGGCGTTGCTCAGCGTCTCGGGACGCAGGCGGGCCACCACAGCCGCGAGTGCCGTGACGAACAGCTTGCTGTCGGAGTACGAGCCTGCGCTCTCGCCCCGCCAGTCGACCCCGTCGGGCAAAGGGTGCCCGCCGACATGAGAACTGCTGCTCATGTACACCAGTCGGCGCGGCCCGCGGAGCAGAGCGGTGAGCAGGTAGGGCGCGATGATGTTGACCGGCATGACCGCCGGCCCGCTCCACACACCGGCGTTGTGGATGACCGCGTCAAGCGGCTCCGTGCCGTTGAGCTCCGCGGCGATGCGCCGTACGGCGTCGCGTTCCATGAAGTCGCCCACCACGAGGCGCGCTCCCCGCTCGACCAGCGGGTCGAGGTTCCTCGCGCGCTCATCGTTGCGGGCGTGCACCACCACGTCGTGCCCCGCGGACAGCAGGGAGTCCGCCGCGCGCCACCCGAGGCCGTCCGCGGAACCGGTCACCAGAATCCGACCCACGATCACACCACCCCGTCGGCGGAGGCGCCGGTGCACTCGGCACCCGGACTCGAAGTGGTGGCGCCCGCGGGGCGTCCCCGCTCGTCGGCACCGTGCGTAAGTGCTCCTGGCATCGGAGTGCTTCCTTCTGTTCATGGTCGTCCCACCCGGGGTGCTCAGGCTGCGAAGACCTGCTTCGCGACCGTGATCGCCGTCATGGCTTTCGGCCAGCCGGCGTAGAAGGCGAGGTGAGTGATCGCCTCGATGAGTTCGGTCTCGGTGACACCGTTCTCCTTCGCCCGTCCGAGGTGGAAGCCGAGCTGGCCGGAGTCGCCGCCGGCGACGAGGACGGCGATGGTGATCAGACTGCGGTCGCGGGCGGCCAGCTCAGTGCGGTTCCAGACTTCTTCGAACAGGACGTCGTCGGTGAGCTCGGCGAGCTTCGTCGCGAAGTCACCGATCGTGCGCCGACCGCCGCCGATCTGCCTCTGCTGGTCAGTCATCACATTTTCCTCTCGTCGGTCTGCGTGCCGCAGGCCCAGGGCTGGTGCATACGCGTGGGCCGTGTGTTCATCGTTTCCGGAGTGGTGCACGCCGCCGGGCCCGTCCGGGAGGTCATCCGACCGACCGGCCGTACCCCCCGGCGTGCCGCGGCGCGACGGTGTCCGGTCAGCGGGTGCGGGGGCGGTCGTACTGCTCGTCGGCGACCGGCTCGTTCCAGGTGGTTTCCTCACTGCCGTCGCCCTTGCTCTCCCACATGGCGATGTGTTCCATGAAGCGGCCGGGGGTGGCGCCGTGCCAGTGCTCCTCGTCCGGGGGGCAGGTGACCGTCTCACCGGGGTGGGCCTCGAGGACGGTGCCGTCACGGGTGCCGATGAGGGCGACGCCGGCGACAACGTGCAGGGTCTGACCCACAACGTGGGAGTGCCAGTTCGTACGGGCCCCGGGAGAGAAACGGACCAGGTTGGCACGCATCCGGGACGGCTCCTTGCCCGCGTAGATCACGTCGAACCAGACGTCGCCGGTAAACCAGTCCGCAGGAGCCTTGACCGTGTCCTGCTGCTTGACGAATTCCATGGTGTCTCCTCGGAGGTGGGGTTGTGGGTTGCTCAGGCAGCGGTGTGGGCGAGGCCGGAGCCCAGCTCGCCGGAGACGTCGACGAAGTCTTTGCTCATGATGAGGACGTGCTCCAGACAGACGGGAAGGAAGGAAGAGAGAAGGGGCAGCATCCGGCCGCGGTATCGCGTCGGCGTACGGGGCGAGGTGCGTGCATTTCCTGTCTCGCACGGGCACTCCTCGACGAAAGAATGCGGTGCACCCGCCAGTAACACTCTGCGTCAGGCAGTGCCTTCCGGCAGCGGGTGCACCCCAGAGCCCAGGTGGGTGCCGGGTCTCGCCGATCGCTCCGTCTTCAAGGAAACCGCAGGCCAAAAACGTGAGGAAGGGCCTGCTGAGGCAGGTACTGGCAGAACCCCCCGGACGTACGCCGTCCGGGGCCTGTGACGTTTCTTCACGATTCCCCTCACGACGCTTCGTGAGGGGGCGGCCCGCCGCCTGCGTGGCGCGTGAGGTGTCCGGTTTCGTGTGTGGCGGCCCAGGACGCGAGGAGGCGTAGTCCTTCTTCGGAGGGGGAGGCAGGTTCGGCGGTGTAGATGGTGAGGGTGAGGCCGGGCTCGGCGGCCATTTCCAGGCCCTCGAAGGCGAGGGTGAGCTCTCCGACGGCCTGGTGGCGGAAGCGTTTGGTGCCGGTGCCGTGGTGGCGGACATTGTGGGCGCCCCAGCGGGTGCGGAATTCCTCGCTGCGGGTGGACAGCTCGCCGACGAGGTCGTGAAGATCCTTGTCGTGGGGGTTGCGGCCGGCTTCGGTGCGCAGGATGGCGACGGCGATGTCGGCGGCGGTGTCCCAGTCGGGGTAGAAACGGCGGGATGCGGGGTCGAGGAAGTTGAAGCGGGCAAGATTCGCCTGATTGCCAGGGACTGCGTAGACGTCGCTGTAGAAGGCTCGGGCGAGCTGGTTGGTGGCTAGGAGGTCCATGCGGCCGTTGCGAACGAAGGCGGGCCCGGCCGTGATGGCGTCCAGCGTCCATTGCAGGCTGCGGTGTGGTGTCCACTGCCCCTTGGCGCGCCGGCGGCGGGGCCGGGTGAGGGTGTCGGAGCCGTCGGCGGCCTGGGCCAGATGGAGTAGGTGGGCGCGTTCGGCATCGTCGAGCGCAAGGGCCCGGGCAACGGCTTCGAGGACGGCCGGGGAGACGCCGGCGAGGTTGCCGCGTTCGAGTTTCGCGTAGTACTCGACGCTGACATCGGCCAGGGCCGCGACCTCGCTGCGGCGCAGACCTGGGACGCGGCGCCTGCTGCCGGAGGGGAGTCCCGCCTGCTCGGGGGTGATCTTTGCTCGCCGCGAGGTCAGGAACTCGCGGACCTCTTCACGGTTGTCCACCCCTGGACCGTACGTGCCGCACGCCGTGGAAGGGATGCACTGCTGGTACACCCCTCGACAGTGACTCGCTCGGAGCGCCGGGAGCGGGTTGCCTGGATGGCGTGGCGCTTTGCGTCCGACCGTGAACGCGGTCGGACTCGAAGCCCGCACCCCGCCCGTGGGCGGCGCCCCCGCCGCTCGTCCCGGGCCCGCAACCGCACCCGGCGCCTGCCGGTACACCCCCGTACCGCACGCCTCGGCACACAAGGAGCCCCTCATGCGCGGCACAGTGATCCACGCCCCCGGCGATGTCCGCTTCGAGACCCTGGACGACCCGAAGATCCTCCACCCGACCGACGCGATCATCCGTACGGCCGTTTCCTGCGTGTGCGGCTCCGACCTGTGGCCCTACCGCGGTCTGGAGCCGATCGGCGACCCGCACCCGATGGGGCACGAGTACGTCGGCTTCGTCGAAGAGGTCGGCAGCGACGTCACCTCGGTCAAGCCGGGCCAGTTCGTCGTCGGCTCGTTCGCCACCTCGGACAACACCTGTGCGAACTGCCGCCATGGCTTCCAGTCGAACTGTCTGCACCGCGAGTTCATGAGCACCTGCCAGGCCGACTACGTACGCATCCCCAACGCCCAGGGCACCCTGGTCGCCACCGGCGAGGTTCCCGGCGTGGAACTCTGGCCCGGCCTGCTCGCCGTCTCCGACGTCATGGGCACCGGCTGGTGGGCCGCCGACGCCGCCGAGGTCAAGCCCGGCTCGACCGCCGTCGTGGTCGGCGACGGCGCGGTCGGCCTGTCCGCCGTGATCGCGGCCAAGGAGATGGGCGCCGAGCGGATCATCACCATGTCGCGCCACGAATCCCGGCAGAAGCTCGCCCGCGAGTTCGGCGCCACCGACGTCGTCACCGAGCGCGGAGACGAAGGCATCGCACGGATCAAGGACCTCACCGGCGGGATCGGCGCCGACAGCGTGCTGGAGTGCGTCGGCACCGCGCAGGCCATGCGGCAGGCCCTGCACACCGCCCGCCCCGGCGGCAACGTCGGCTTCGTCGGCGTCCCGCACGAGGTGGCCATCGACGGCCAGGAGCTGTTCTTCTCCCACGTCGGACTGCGCGGCGGCCCCGCCCCCGTGCGCCGCTACCTGCCTGACCTGATCGAGCGGGTCCTGTCGGGCCAGATCGACCCGGGCAAGGTCTTCGACCTCACCCTGCCCCTGGACCAGGTCGCCGAGGGCTACAAGGCCATGGACGAGCGCCGCGCCATCAAGGCACTCCTCAAGCCCTGAGTACCACGGCCCGGGGCCGGGCGCCTGACCGGCCCCGGCACGCACCACACGAAGGATCAACCATGACCACTTTCGCTCTCATCGGAGCCGGCCCCGGCCTGGGGCTGGCCACCGCCCGCCGCTTCGGCGCCGCCGGCCACACCGTCGCGCTCATCTCCCGCAACGCGGAGAAACTGGACGGCCTGACCGCCGAACTCGCCCGTGACAACATCCAGGCCCGCGCCTTCACCGCCGACGTCCTCGACACCGAGTCGCTCACCGCGGCCCTGTACGCGGCTGCGGCTGCCCTGGGGGCCATCGAGATTCTCCAATACAGCCCCGTGCCCCGCGCCGACTTCATGAAGCCGGTCCTCGACACTCACGCCGCCGACCTCGACGCGCCGCTGTCCTTCTCCGTCAAGGGCCCCCTCACCTGCGTCAACACCGTCCTGCCCGGCATGCGGGAGCTCGGCCGAGGCACCCTGCTGTTCGTCAACGGCTCCAGCGCGGTGCGGCCCAACCCGAACGTCGCCGGCACCTCCATCGCATTCGCCGCCGAGAGCGCCTACGCGGCCATGCTCCACGAGGCACTCGCCCCACAGAACATCCACGCAGCCCAGCTGATCATCCCCGGTGCGATCCACCCGGACGCCGAACACTCCAGCCCCGAGGTCCTGGCCCAGCGCCTGTACGCCCTCCACACCGAGCGCAACGGATTCCGGCACTACGCCGAACCCCTGTTCGGCTGACCCGCTGGCCGGCCCTCATGAAATCCGCAGCCCGCCATGCCCTGGTCCGCGCTGTACCGGCAGCCGCGCTGCTGATGGCCGTGACCGCCTGCTCCGACGGCGCACCACCCGCCACGCCGTCCTCCGCAGTGTCCTCCGGGCCGCCGATGACGTCGGCATCCACCGCACCGTCCGACCCGCCAGGAGCACTGTCATGGACATCCGCGTCACCCTCGACGGCCGCCCCGTCGACGCCACCTTGAACGACAACCCTGCTGCCCGCGACTTCGCCGGGCTTCTCCCGCTCACCTTGGATCTGGAGGACTTCCACCAGACGGAGCGGGTCGCAGATCTGCCCCGCAAGCTGGACACCTCCGGCGCTCCCGAGCCGGCTGCGGCCCAGGCCGGGGACCTGGCCTACTACGCGCCCTGGGGCAACCTGGCGCTTTTCTACCGCGACGGCCCCTCCACCGACGCCGACCTGCTCGTCCTCGGCCACATCGACGCCGACGCCGACCGGTTGGCGGGGGCCGACCGCATCACCATCGAGGCCGCCTCCTGACCCCGTCGGCCACTTTCACGGAAAGAAGCACACGTATGCCCTCCCCGACCGGAACCATCCACGGCAAGCTGCCCCTCGTCGTGTGGGTGCTCGCCGCCGGTACGTTCCTGATGGGAACCACCGAGTTCGTCATTGCCGGACTGCTGCCGGAGATGGCCGGTGACCTCGGCGTCAGCGTGTCCCAAGCGGGTCTGCTGATCACCGCGTTTGCCGTCGGCATGATCGTCGGCGGGCCGGCCATGGCCCTGGCAACCCTGCGCCTGCCGCAGCGCAGGACGTTGGTTCTGGCCCTTGCGGTCTTCGCCCTGGGGCACGTCGTCGCGGCTCTCAGCGGTTCCTTCACCGTCGTGCTGGTCGCCCGCGTCGTCACCGCTCTGGCCACTGGGGCGTTCTGGGCCGTCGGGTTCGTCATCGCCACCGGCGCCGCGGGCCCTGCCAACTCCACGAAGGCGGTCGGCGTCATGATGGGCGGCCTGACGCTGGCCAATGTCATCGGAGTGCCGATCGGCTCTCTCGCCGGCCAGGTGACCGGGTGGCGCGGCCCCTTCTGGGCCCTGGCCGTCCTGGCCGGCCTGGCCGCGGTGTTCGTCGGCCGGTTCATCCCCCGGACGGAGCAACGAGCCCAGGTGTCTGTACGGGCCGAGGTCCGGGCGCTGCGGCAGGGCCGGCCGTGGCTGGCTCTGGCCGCCGCCGTGCTGATCATGGGCGGTGTCCTGGCCGCCTACACCTACATCACCCCGCTGCTGACCGACCGCGCCGGCATCCCGGCAGGGGCCGTCCCGCTGGTCCTGATCGCCTTCGGCATCGGCGCCTTGGGCGGCACCGCCATCGGCGGCCGACTCGGAGACCGCCGCCCGATGGCCACCACCATTACCGCCGCCGCGGCCACCGCCCTGACGCTGCTGTTGCTGATCCCCCTGTCGACCGGCCCCGTCATGGCCGTCGTCCTCATCTTCCTCATGGCCCTGGCCGGGTTCACCGTCAACCCGGTCGTCACCTCGATGGCTGTGCGCTCCGCCGGCGACGCCCCCACCCTCACCTCGGCGCTGACCACCTCCGCCTACAACACCGGCATCGCTGCCGGATCCGCGATCGCCGGCATGGCCCTGGACTCCTCCCCCGGCCTGACCGGGCCCGCCCTGGTCGGGGCCGTCTTCGCCGCGCTCACCCTGCTCCCGCTCACCGCGCTCGCACTGAGCGGCACACGCCACCGCACGCCGATCGTCGCCCCGCGCTCGACGCCCACCTGCGTACGGGAGGACGCCTCCAGCCCGGCACCGCCGGCCTCCGCTCCGAGCGCGTCACCCTCACCGACCGCACGGACGTCGGTCCCGGCGACACCGCCGTCAACGTGCTGACGGCGACGATCGAGCAGTACTCGTACACCGGCGCCCGCTTCGAGTACCAACTCGCGGTCGGCGACCTACGGGTCCACGCCGAGAACGCCGAGCGCCACACCGGCCGCGAGATCAACCTGCTGATCCGCCCCCAGGACTGCCTGCTGTACCCCCAGGCGAACTGAAGCGGAGTACATCGGCACCTGACCGGTCGCGGGTCGAATCCCGGTCGCGCGCGGCCGCAAGGGAGCCAGTCCAACTCTCCTCCATCGCCGCTCACGGTCGGGCAGGCGGTGGATGCCCGCGTATGCCCAGAGACGGGCGGGGAGAAGAAGTCACCCTCCGGACGGTCTGCCCCACCACTCCGCGGGGGTGCGCGGGTGGCCGGCGTCGGGTTCGGGCGGGACGGGTCGTCTCCTTGCAGCCCACGGCAGGCAGCCGCCCGGTGGCCCCACGCTCGCCGCCGCACTCGGATCGGCTACTCGGATCACGTACTTCGGCCCCGCTCGTCCTGGCGCTGCGCGGCGCCGATCGCGTCGGCCAGCGTCAGCAGCACCGTCGCGCCTTCGTGGAACGCCTCGCTCATCTGGGTCACCGCCCGCCCGGCGGCTTTCACCACGTCGGAGGCGAGAACGCCCGTGTCACCGGCCCACCCGGTCGACCTGGTCGAAGACGCTGCCGACGTTGCCGACCTGGCCTCGGTAGAGGGATGCCAGGCCCTCGAGAACACCTTGGTCCCCACCCGGTGCGGGCACCGAGAGGGCGTCCTCCATCAGGCCGAGAACCTCGTTCTTGCTCCCGGCAGCGAGCATTTTCTTGGACAGCCCGGCGAGCCACGCGAGGCGGAGGGAAGGGGAGTCGAAGGGAGAGGGGAAGAACGACACCGGCTCACCTCTCAGTAGCTCGACAGGGCCGAGCTGCGCCCGCCCTGCGTCGGTGTGCCGGTGGGACCGCTCGTGTCGTCGACGGAGACACCGTCCACGCTCGTCCTCACCAGACCGTCGGTGCCACGGTAGGCGTTCTTGGCCAACTGCACCTTGCCACCGAGCTCGTGCAACGCCGACGCCAGTGTCTTGGCCTCCGACTGCCATGCCTTGACGAACGCGTTGAGCGCCGACGCGGCGTCATCGCCGCCGGCGTCGTCGTACGAGTAAGTCGTGCGGGATTTGACGGCCGAGCTGACGCCGTCCATATCCGTACCGGCGTCGTCGAGTTGCCCGGCCTGGCCGGTCATACCTGCCTTGATCTGGTAGTTGTCGAAGCCCACCGAGCCTCCCCCGTATGCATTCGATCCCGTATGCATTCGATCATGATCACGACGGGCTAACACTCGCTGCATATACCGAGAATCACATGTCATCCGCTGTACACACCTCCTCTACATCACCCACCCCACGGCACGTCCGAGCGGTCATCCCGGCCCAGGCGATCGGCTGCGACTCGCCGTAGGCGTGCGGCACGTGCGAGCTGACGCCGCGGCCACCCCACCGGCCGGTACGCGGATCCCGCACCCGGGGACGTCGTCACGTCACCGGTCGCCACCGGCCGCCGGGCAGGCGCCGACGGCACCCAGCGACACGACGTCGGTGAGATCCACGGTCACCTCGCCCGTCTCGGTCCTGAGCGTCAGGCGCCCGGCGGTGACGCGCACCGACTCCCCGCAGACGCTCTCCGCACCGGTCCTCACCACCAGACGCGGTGCCTCCTTGACCGGGCCGTACCAGGTCAGACCGACCGCGCCGACCAGTGCGGCACCGCAGGCGAGGGTGAGCAGGACACCCAGGCGCAACGCGCGCACGACGCTCAGCGTCTCCAGATGGTCGCCCACCTCGAGAAGGGCGGGGGCCGTTCCCACGCCCAGGGGGAGCCGGAGCAGGCGTGGAGCGCCGTGGGCCGCGCGCAGCAGGAGGAGCGCGCCGGCCGTACCGCAGAGCAGGGAGAGCAACAGCGCCCCGCCCACCGCCGAACCGTAGGGCGCGGCGAGTTTGCTGACGTCGGTGCGCCCCTTGACCAGCCCGAAGCCGAGCAACCCGACGAAGAGCCCGGCGAGTCCGTGGCTCCACGCCCGCGCGGCCTCACGGGCCAGCGGCAGTTCGTTCGCCAGCAGTTCCTGGGCCCGCCGGGCCGCCCTGCGGTGCGCGGGCGTCGCGGGCGTCCCCGGCGTGGCACGCCAACCGGCCGTCACCGCCTCTCCAGCCGGACGTTCCAGTAGGCGCCGCAGCCCGCTTCCCCCTCCGGACGCCCCGGATGGCCGGTGGCGCAGGTGCAGTGGACCGGGATCTCGCCGTCGCCGAGCCGGCGCCGCGCACCGCGGAACGTCCGCCGGGTGTGGACGTAGGCACAGGCACAACCGCATCGCGGGCATGCGCCGCTGAGCACCGCCGTCTCCTCGTTGACGTGTGTGATGTCCAGACGGGCCGTATAGGTGGCCGCGTAGTCGTCCTCGGTCGTCTCGTGGTACGGGACGGCGGACCGTCCGCCGGGTCCCGCGCCTCCCGGTGCCGTAGCCGTCACGTCCGTCGTCCCCTCCCCGTGCCCGCGTGCCTCCCGCGGTGCGGTGTGCGGCACCGGCGTCCGGTACGCCGGTCGTCCGCCGGACCAGCACATCACGACGTGCCCGGCTCTCCGTGATCCCGCCCGGAATACGACCGGTTCGGGAAGGAAAGGGGTGAACGCCGGGCGAAAGGCGGTCGTTTCCCGGTCGCGCGCCGGTGGCCCCCGCCAAGGAGCCGTGGCGGACACGGCGAACGGGCATGATGGCACCGGGAGGGGGACGGATGGACGACGCTTCGAAGGAGTCGCTGCCGACGCGTGCCGAGGGGGTCCTGGCGCGCACCACGGAGTTCTCCGTTCCGAAGGATCCCGCGCAGTACCGTGGCGTGCGCGGACGCGAGCTGGACGACGCGGTCATGGAACTCAGCGTGCTCGCCACCGAGCTGAGGGGCGGGCCGGAACACGAACGGATCCTGGCGCTGGCCGAGGCACGCCTCGGGAGGTTGACCGCCGTCAGGTTCGTCCTCGAAGGGGTGGCCGAGGACCTGTCCCGGGCGCGCGAGCTGCTGGAGGCCGCCCGTGTGTCCGGGCTCCTGGCGGAGGACGCGCGTCGCGACGCGCACAACGACCTCACCCGCTTGCTGGCTTCACGACTGGTGCGGCTCCAGGCGGAGACGCCGCAGACGCGGAGCCCCCGGCCGGACGGCATGCGGCTGGACGATCTGCGGCTGGCCCTGGAGATCGGCAGGCCGGCCGACCAAGGCGGTACGGGCGTCATGGAGGACACCTACCGGCTGGCCCAACTGCTCCTGGGGGACCGCACACTGGACCTGCCGCCCCAGGTCCAGGGCCATCTCACCACTGTCGTCACCGCCACGGAGGCCATGCGGCGGGGTGACCTGCCGGCGCTGCTCGCCTCGGCGAAACAGCTCCTGGAGGGCGACCATGACGGGGGCTTCATCCTGCCGCAGGTCGTGAACTCGCTCGGGCCCGCGGTCCTCTCGATCCTTCCGGACGGTGCCCGGGAAACTCACGCACAGGGCGTGGAGGACCCACCGCGGACGCAGGAGGACCCGGCGGCCCATCTGTGGGAGGTCATGGCCCTGGCCGAGGCGAGGGACCCCGGGATGCTGGCCCCCGGGGAACTGCCCGAACTCATCAGGATTCTGACCGCCGCCCCCGAGGGGAGCCAGGACGGACCTCCGCTGTCGTCACGGATGATCGCGTCCCTGTCCCACTTCTCGGTCGCCATGCGCACCGGAGACCTGACCGGGCTGAACTCCGCGCTGAATCTCCTCCACGTGGCGCTGACAGAGGACGAGTTCACCGCGCAGCAGTTCTCCGACTGGTTGATGCCGGTGGCCGCCGGCATGCTCACCGGCGCCTCCATGGCAGGGGGCAGCCTCCAGGACCAGGAGCTGGCGGATGCCATCCTCCGCGATCTGGAGCACGTCGCACCGGAGAACACCCCCGACGCGTTCGTACTCCGCCTGTGCGGAGGCTGTGTCCGTCTCAGGTCCGACCTGGACAAGGCCCTGGGTGCCCAGGACGTGGACGGCGTCGAGTCCGTGATCACCCAGCTCCAGGACATGGCGGACGAGGTCGGCGAGGCGCGCGAGGCCGACGAGTGGGTGGAGGGGATGGTCTCCTCGCTCTTCGGCGTCTCGTACCTGGGGCTCGCTTCTCTCACGGGTACGGTCGACGACGTGCGGATGGCCACGCATCATTTCGAGCGGTTCCTCGAACGGACCGAGGGTGCCCCCGCCATGAGGGCGATGGCCGACACCATGTCGGCGCCTCTGCTGGCACTGATCGCGATGGTCGACAAGGACCCCGGCCGCCTCGCCGAAGGGATCGAGCGGACGCGTTCGGTCCTGTCGCGCCCCGGGTTGACCTTCGACTTCTCGACGCGTGTCCATTCCGCCCTTGCCATCGGGCTGGACACACTGCACGACCTCACCGGCGAAGCGGCTCATCTGGACGAGGCGATCGAGGAGATGGACCGGGCCAGGGAAGAGCTGCCGCCGGGGGCGCCGGGCACGGTCTCCGTACACCGGATGTACGCCCGGATGCGGGCCCGGCGCGCCACGATGCGCCTCGGCACGCCGACGCCCGGGGAGGCCGCTGCGCCCGACGCGTCCGCGTCGTCCGCGTCGTCCGCGTCGTCCGCGTCGTCCGCAGATCTTCGGGCCGCGGTCGGCGCCGCGCGGGACGCGCTGAGGGCGTCGGCCGACAGCGTGCTGCTCCAGTCGGAGGCCCTGCACGCCCTGCGCACGGCCCGGGAGGCGGCCGACCTGGGGCGCGAGGCCGCGCTGTGGGCCCTTCGCGCCGGGGACCTGGAGGAGGCCGTCGGCTGCTCGGAGGCGGGCCGTTCGCTGGTCCTCCAGGCGGCGGCCGAATCCTCGGCGGTGGCGGAACGGCTCGAGGCGCTCGGTGCCGACGGGCTCGCCGGGCGGTGGCGTGCGGCCGAGTCTGCGAGGGGCGCCTCCGGCACCGTGGCGACGTCCAGGTCCCCGCTCGACATGCTGCTGTCCAAGTCCTTGGAGGACAGTCCGGAACTGCCCAGCGAGGTACGGCGGAAGTCACTGGCGCTCCTGCGCGACGAGGAACAGCCCCTCGACGCACCCGCGTCCGAGGTCGTGGCAGCCTTGCGCACCGGTCTGACGCGGTGCGATGCCGACGCGCTGATCCACCTGCTGCCGGGGGCAGACGTGGGGGACGGCGCACTGCTGATCGTCCCCAGGGAAGGACCGGTACGGGCTGTCCCGTCACCGGGCCTCTCACAGGGCGGACGTACACCGGTGACCGACTTCCTCGCCGCGGCGGCGCACCGGCAGAAGCTGACTCTGGCGGACGTCGAGGCGTCGCACCAGGAATGGGACCGGGCGGACAGGGCGTGGACGTCGGCGCTCGCCGCGCTGTGCGACTGGGCGGGCGGTGTCCTGGGCCCGGCCCTGGACGAACTCGGTCTGTGGGAGAGGGCGCTGCGCGAGGCCGGGCTGGTCCGGCGACCGGGACAGGACAGCACCGACGGTGCGGCCGTGCGGCTGGTGCTCGTGCCGTGCGGCGAGCTGGGTGTCGTGCCGTGGCAGGCGGCCGTACTGCGCCCGCCCGCCGGATACGGAGGTCCGGCAAGCGTGCACGCCTGCGAGATAGCGGTCGTCTCGCACGCCGCCTCGGGGCGCGCGTTCCTGCGGGCCGCGGCCCGGAAGCGGATGCGTCCGGCCGACCGGCCCGCCCTGGTGTTCCACGGCTACGACCTGGAGTGGGCGGAGGACGAGGTCGAGAAGCTGAAGAACGCCTTCTACCCGGACGCACTTCACCACGCCGAGGACCACGGCACCCCGCCGACCCCTCGGACCGTGATGACCCTGCTCAGGAACGGTGGCGAGGACACCGCCTCGCTGGTGCATCTCGCGTGTCACGGTATGGCCGGCCCCGACCCCACCACCTCGGCGCTGCGTCTGGCCCTGCCCGAGGAGGGGGCCGGCGACGACCCGGCGGCAGGCCGTCTCACCCTCAGCACGCTGCTCGACGCGCCGTCCGACGGGGACGCGTTCCGCTCCCGCGGACCGCTGGTGGTGTGCAGCGCGTGCGAGACCGACCTCACCACGCGTGACCACGACGAGGCCCTCACGGTGACCTCCGTCCTGGTGCACCGGCTCGCGGCGGACGCGATCGGGTCCCGGTGGCAGGTTCCCGACGGGGCCTCGGAGATCCTCATGCTCGTCCTCCATGACCGGATCGCCACCGGCCTCGCCCCGCCCGACGCCCTGCGGGCGGCACAGCGCTGGATGCTCACCCCGCCGGACCTGCGCCCTGCGGTGCCGGCGCTCGAGGGGATATCCGAGTACCGGCTCCGTGAGGTCTTCCGCGGCCGGCCCGAGTCCTGGGCCGCCTTCGTCCACCAGGGGAATCTGGCACCGGCCGTACCGTACGAGAGGGGACAGGGGCACCGGACATGAACATCACGGACCTGCTCACGTCACTGAAGGAGAACGCCGTTCTGCTCCGCGGTGAGCTCGACGGCAGCACACGGGAGGTGGTCGTCGCCGCGCTGCGCGAGATGCGCGACGAGGCGGCCGCCGGCCGGGCCCCGGGCGCCGCCCGTGCCTTGCGTGGCCTGAAGCGGGCGCTGTCCGCGCTCCCTCCTGGCCATCCCGTGGTGCCGCACCTGGGCGGCCGGCGCTACGCGTCCGGCGCGCTGCGACTGCCGCCGGTCGCGCAGATCACGGAACTGATCGACATCCTCGGCGAACCTCCGCCGGATCCTGCGGAGTTGCGGCGCGCGGCACGTGCACACCTGCTGTCCGCCCCTGCCCTCTCCTTGGAGGAGTACGCCCGCCTGCTGGGCACCGGGGCCGGGAACGGGGCAGCCGGACTGATCCGGCTGCCCGATCCCGGGAGCGGGCCGCGGTACCCGCGGTTCCAGTTCAGGGCGGGTACCGCCGAGCCCCTGCCGGTCGTGCGGCGGGTCAACGAACTGCTCCAGGCGGACATGGACCCCTGGGGAGCTGCCGACTGGTGGCTCGGCGGCAACGTGTGGCTGCACGGTGTCCCGGCGGAGCTTCTCGGCACGGTGCCGGACGACGACCTCGTCGGCGCCGCGTCCGCTCTGGTGGAGGCCGGCTGATGCCCGGACAGATCCCTCCCGAAGGCGTCGTCATGCAGCCTGTGTTCACCGTGCTGCCCGCCGGGTCGCTCGTCTGGCGCTGCCACGTGGACGACTACGGCGTAGGGGACTTCAACCGCCGTAAGGCGCACGAGCACTTCAAGGGCAGCCGGTTCGACTCCACCGAGATCGACCCCTACCCCTATCTGTACGCCGGGCTCGACCCGGTGACGGCACTGGCCGAAGTGCTCCTCAGATCGGTGGAGTTCAGTGACGGGACGGCTGCCCGGCAGATTCCGTGGGCACAGGCGTCGCGGTACCTGCTCTCGGCGGTCCGTACGGCCTCGGACGTGAGACTGGTCGACATCTCGACCGCCGAGGGCCTGGCCGCGGTGTGGCAGGACGAGTGGCTGGTGACCAGCCTGGAGTACGCGCAGACCAGGTACTGGGTCCGGCTGATCCGTGAACACAGCGAGGACGCGCAGGGGTTGCGCTGGACGTCCAAGCGGTGCATGCCCCGCCGCGTCGTGCAGTTCTTCGGCGACCGGTGCGGCGAACACCTTCTGTCGTCCCCGCCGGAGGAGTGCTACCGGCTCGACTCCCCCACCGATCTCAAGGAGATCAACCGCATGCTGAGCCCGCTACGCGCGGTGGTTTCGGAGCCGGAGGTCTGAGAACCGCTCCCGCTCCGCGCGGGAGCGTGTCCCGTGCGACGGTGCGCGCGTCCGCCGGGGTGTCCGCGGGCGGAGAACCCGGTACGTCGGAGCGGGCGACCCGGCCACCGGGCAACCCACGACCCCGTCGATCAGGCACGCGCACGCGTCAGGCCGCCCCAGGACTCCCGTCGTACGGGGGCCTGGGGCGGCTGAGGGCCGGCCGCCCGGCGCGTCGCTAACGGCGCGCGGGGGGCGGCAGCAACGGCCAGTTCCGGAGCAGCTTCATCGCGGCCTCGGTCACCGCGGGATCGCCGGACCGGGCCCCCAGCTCGTCCAGGTAGGCGGCGGCCGCCGCGTCGTAGAGCGCGTGCACGGCGCGGATCCGGTCCTCGGTCGCCTGCCTGCGGTCCTCCCGCCGCGCCTCGGCCGTGTTCACCGTGGCCCGGGCCCGTTCCGTGGCCGCTACGCTCTTCTGGCGGAAGGCCAGCAGTTCCGCGCGGTGTTCCACGGCCGTCCGGTAGGCGTCGAGGAAGGCGTGCTCCCTGAACATACCGAGGAGCAGCCCGATACCTCCGGAGAGAAGCAGCAGGGCGCAGAACATGGCCGTGACGGTCTGCGGTGCCAGGTCCAGCCTGTCGATCAGGGACGCGGTCGCACCGCCGTCCACCCCCTCGAAGCCGCCGAGTTCACCGCCGGTCTCCGGGCTGTCCTCCTGCTGCATCAGGTACTTGGCACGCAGAGTGCCGAGCAGCACGGTCAGCGCGGCCCACACCCCGAGCAGCACGCACGCCGGTATCCACGAGCTCCGGACGGACCCGGTGGTGGCTCGCCACCTCAGCATGCGTCCCGCCAGGTGCGGCAGGAACACCATGACGACGGCGGCGGCCGCCGCCAGGGTGACCGTCTGGGCCTGGGCGGTGAACGCGCCGATTCCGTGGAAGGGCTCGAACGCGGCGTAGTAGATGGGGAGTTCGACCAGGACGATCAACAGGAGCATCGCCCAGTTCAGCCAGGCGGGTATCCCCGGCCGTTTGACCAGCCCCTCCCACGCATCGCTGGCCGGAGGGTCGGGACGGTCGAGCGGACGATGGAGCGGGGTGGTGTGCGGCGCCCCGTCCTGGGAGTCGGCGGGTCGTGGTGCCTCGCCGGTACGGGGCACCGACTGGAGGGCGTCGGGGCCCTCCCCGTCCGGGTCCGTCCGCCGCCCCTGACCCGGCTCCGCCTCGGGCGGGGCGCTCCGTCCGTGGTCGCCGCTGCCGTGCCCCTCGCCGGAACGGGGGCCGGGCACTGTGGCCGCGGGGAAGGTGATCTCCGTCCACTGCCGCTCCAGCCTCGACCGGATTCCGTCACGGAACCGGTTCCAGCGGGTGGCGCGCCGGGCGAGGAGATCGAGCTGTCCCTTGGCGGTGGCGATCTGTTCCGCCGCCTCGCTCAACCGGTGGTCGATCAGCTCGGTGTCGTTCCCCCACCGCGTGACCTCGGACTCGGCACGGGCGTCGTCCAGTCTCGCCCGTTCCTCCGTGAGGCCCGCCTCTTCTCCCGTCCGCCCGATCACGCGGTCACGCACAGAGGCGAGTTCGACGAGATAGGGCACGCGGTCACCGCTCTGGAGGACCCAGGGGTCCAGCATGCCGCGCTTGGCCGCCTTGCTCCCCCTGTCACGGGCGGTGCTCAGCAGCTTCCGCTCCGCCCGGTCGTCGAGGACGGTGGAACCGCCCGTACGGGCCCGGGGCGCGCGGTCGGACCGGTCGGCCTGTCGGCTCTCCTGCCGTCTCCGGGGAGACGGCAGGAGAGGCGGGTTGCGCCGCTGCCGGCGCGGATCACTGGTACTTGGTGTTGACACGGGCCTTCGCTCTCCCTTCGAGAACTTCCGTCCAGAACCCCTCGAACAGCTTCTGCTGGCTCGGCTTGCTCGCGAACTTCATGCCGTAGCCGACGGGGAAGATCTCCATCCCTTTGATTCCGGGCAGGCCGCGTTCCTCGACGAGGGAATCTATGGTCGCGGCGCGGTTCGCCTCCGTGGCGATTTCGTCGTTCGTGACGAGTGAGAATTCGGGGTCGGCCTGCTCGAAGTCGCTCACCACGAGCAGCTTGGCGCTCGGGCCGTCGGCGGACATCTTCGAAGCGATGCGGCCGATACCGCCCCACACGTCGGAACCCGGCCGGTCGTCACGAGCGCAGTCGAGTTCCTTGAGCGCTTGTTCCGCGGCGGCCAGGAACGCCTGCCGACGCTGCTTCTCCTGGTCCGTGGTCTCGTTGTGCGGCGGGTCGAGGTCCACCGGTTCCACCTTGCAGGACGAGCTCATCGAGGTGGAGGTGATGGGCGCGAAGTCGACGGTGCCGCACTTCTGGTCCTTGAGGAAGGGGATCAGCGAATCCTTGAGTTTCGCCTTCGCGTCGAACCCGTCCTTCGTCGCCTCGCCCGAGCCCGATCCGTCGACGACCACTCCGCAGGGCGTGGTGAGCGGCTCCGCCGGTTGGGAGCACGAGACGAGGCCGCCCAGCAGCACGGCCGGCCCGAGCAGGCCGAGGAGCCCGCTCGCACGGGAGGAGCGGGATCGCGCCGAGGAGTGCGCGGTGACCTTTCCTGCGAGCGGGGAGTTCCTCATCGGTCGCCGCCTGCCCGGACCGTGCGGGCGGCGGTCTGGCTGTCGAGGATGGCCAGCGCCTGCTCCACCGCCGCCGGATCCGCCCCCGGGGCCGGTGTTCCGGCTCCGTACCACCGGTCGGGGAGCAGACCGTCGTCGAGACGGTGCCAGGTGGGGTCGAGTTCGGCCTTGCCCGGCAGCCACCTGGCGGGGCGCCGGTCCTGGACGTCGGCCGACAGGCGGGCGTGTGCCCAGACCTCGTCCCAGTAGCAGGACAGAAGGTGGTTGGCCTCGTCGACGAGGCCCTGGGCACGCGACCGGCAGACCGCAGCCGAACTGCGCCAGTCGCCGACCGTCCTGCCGAACCTGGCCAGCGCGGCCGGGGCGGGATCGTTTCGCACCGTGTACTGGGTGACCACGCGGACGGATTCCGCGTGGATCGTCCCGACGAGTCCGCGCTTGCTGTGAAGCAGCCGTGACCGCAGTCGTGTGGTTCTGCGCGTGACCTGTGCCCGTACGCCCATGACGTAGGGGGGCAGCCGGTCCCCGGGCGGCCGGCGGTCGGGAACCGCGTCCGCCATGAGGTACAGCAGCCCCTCGGCGTCCCGTCTGCCATGACTGCGTGCGATGGCCACGGAAACGTGACCGATGGTCAGTCTTCGGACGAGTCCACCGGTGCGGCCGGAATTGATCATCGGAGGTACCCCCATTTTCCTCGCGGTGTCCCAGGGACACTGCGCAATGACGGTGAGATTAGCGGAATGGTTCCCGCCCGGAGAGCCGGAAGGACTGCGGAATTGATCATTCAGGCGCCGCGTCGGAAAACAACCGGATTCCGACCGCTCCCCGGCCGGGAAACGATGAAGAAGCGATTGCGGGACACATCCGGAACTCGACATACTCACGGGCAGTGACCGGAAGGAGGGGGCAGCATGCGGGTCCGGATCAGCGGTACGCACTTCCCCGTGGAAACCCTGGGACCGGGCCGGCGACTCGGTGTCTGGTTCCAGGGCTGTTCCCTCGCCTGCGCCGGCTGCATGTCCCGGCACACCTGGGACACCCGAGGGGGGAAAGCGCAGGACCTTTCCGAGCTCCTGGCGTCGTGGACCGAGGCGCTGGGGAGGGGGGCCGAGGGGCTCACCGTCAGTGGCGGTGAGCCCCTCCAGCAACCGGACGCGCTGGCCGCCCTGTTGGCGGGTGCCGCCCGCTTGCGGGAGCGGAGGGCGGCAGCGGCCGCGGACCAGGACGCCGGCCCCGGCACCGAGGACCTGCTGGTCTACACCGGGTACGAATGGGATGAATTGACGTCCCATCAGGTCAAGGCGCTCACCCACGCCGACGCCGTCGTCACCGGCCGCTTCCGGGTGACCGAGCCGACCCGGCTGGTGTGGCGGGGCTCAGCCAACCAGCGCGTCCGGCCGCTCACCCCGCGAGGCGTGGCCAGGTACGCGCCGCACCTGGCGCGGGAGAGCACGGGCAACCGGCTCCAGGTGGTGGTCGGGAGTGACGGGGCGGCCATGGACGTACGGCTCTACGGGGTGCCCCTGAGGGACGAACTGGCGGGGGTGGAGCGCGGGTTGCGCGCGGCAGGCGTGTCGCTCAAGGGGTCGAGTTGGCGGCCTTGAGCGCGTCGGCGCCGCCCTGCTGCTGCGCGACCAGACGCACCCGCCATGTGCTGTCCTCGCTCAGTTCCTGCCGGAGGGCCCACAGGAGCCAGCGCGCGGCCGTTTCGGCGGGTAGGCCACCATGGCCCGCGCCCAACAGGGGGAAACAGACGGTGGACAGGGGTATGGACAGCGTCTCCCGCTCGGCCCGGGCGAGCGTGAAGGTCGCCCGCACGGCCTCGGCGAGCGAGGCCGGTGCGATGTGGTAGCGGTCACCGTCCTCGACGGGGGAGGAGATGGCCGCGTGGTAGACGCGCCGCACCCCGTGCGAGGCCAGCGCGCCCGGCGACGTGGCGACCACGGTTCCGGGCCGCACCGGCAGACCGGTGCGGCCGTGGCCGCGGAGCCAGGTGCTCAACTCGCGCTGGAGGACGTCGTCCACGATCTCCCCGGAGCCGTTCCGGACTGCCGCCGCCCTGCGCAGCGCGCCGGAGACGGTGGGCCGGAAGATCTTGGACATCTCCAGGTAGGTGTTCTCCGAGGAGACCAGGATGTCCGCGTCCCGCACGAGTTCGATCGGGCAGACGCGGACCGTTATCCGGTTGGTGACGTGCGCGGGCACCGGACCGGTGGGCGGGGGCCCGGCGAGCATGCGGCCGGAGAGGGGGAACGGCGGGCGGTGCTGCCCTCCGTGGGCCCCCCCGGTCCGCACGGCCGGCCCCGCTTCCCGGACCAACATCAGCACGGAGGAGGCGAGTTCCGCCATGATCTCCTGCTCGTGGCTCCTGCGGAACCGCTCGGTGCTGACGCCGTAGACGGCTGCCGCGGCCTTCCTCCGGTCGGCGGCGGCAGTTCCGCGCCGGTCGGGGAAGAGTCCGAAGGTGTGAGCGGCAGCGCGGGCGAGCGGGTCGCAGGCCGGTTCGTCACGCAGTGGACCGCCACCGGCGAGGTGTTGCACGGCCGCCGCCAGCATCCTTTCGATGCCCTGGAGTTCGTCACCTTCGCCCGTGCTCGTGCCGACCGCGACGGCGGCCTCCCGCAGCGCCTCGCGGGCGCAGTGCCGCAGCCGGGGCAGCCCCGGCCGCCTGATGTCTCTCAGTTCGCGCACGAGGCTCTGGTGCGTGGGCAGGTCCGGCATGCCTCGCATGATAATCCAAGGGTGTTCGGGTCGAGGGACGGATTCCCGAGAGGCATATTCCACTCCTGTCCCCCGGCGAATTACCCGGGGAACGGGCCTTGTCGACGCCGGACCGCCGCTATTCTCATTGCTCTTCCGCCTGACCGGATCCGCCGTTTTCGAGGATGCCTCCAGGAGAGCCGATGGTGACCGATTTCGTCTCTTCCCCCCAGGGTGGATTCGTCCCCCGCGCCCGGGAGACCCGCTCGGTCCGCGGCGACGTTCCACCGGAGCTCGCCGCGAAATTCACCCTGGTCAAGGTGATACGGGCAGCTGAACGCCCGAGCCAGGCCGTCGTCCTGCGCGTGCGCAGGACCGGTGCCCGCGCGGAGGACGCCCCGCTCGTGCTGAAGTGGTACCACTGGATGCACGCCCCCGATGAGGAGGTCGTGCGGCTGTTCGGCGGGAACCCGGGTCCACACCTGGAGGAGCTCCTGGAGGAAGGGGACGCCGAAGGCCACCCCTACCTGGTGTTCCGGTCACACGGCGAGACGGACCTGGCGGCCCATCTGGAGGAGAACCCCGGGGCGCTGCCGCCGAAAAGGATCGAGGCGGTGGCCCGGCAGCTGCACGCCGCGGTGTCGGCACTGCACGGGCACGAGGTCGTCCACCGGGACATCACACCCGACAACATCATGGTGGAGAGCCGTCGCGGTGACGACCTCGATCTCGTCCTCGTCGACATCGGGGTCGCCGTCCGCGGGGACGCCGGGCGGACGGGTGTCCGTCCGGCCTGGCGGGGCAAGCCCCGCTATCTGGCACCCGAGGCCGGTCCGCTCCACCAGACCGTCTCCGAGGCCGGTGACTGGTGGTCGGTGGGCATGGTGGTCGCCGAACTCGCTCTGGGCAGGCATCCCGTGGACTTCTTCAGCGACGAAGCGGTACTGCGCGAGATAGCCACCCACGATCCGGACGTCGGAGGCATCCGCGACTCGCGGACACGCCGACTCTGCGAAGGGCTGCTGACCAGGGCTCCGGAGGACCGCTGGGGCGCCGACGAGGTGGAGGCATGGCTGGCGGGCCGGTCGCCGGCCGTCACCGGCAGGTTCCGGGGCCCCGCACCGGAGGCCGAACCGCCCCCCACCCTCCGCCCGTTCCACTTTCTCGGCGAGCAGTTCACGGAGACGGAGCACTTGGCCCGTGCCCTCGACCGCCACCACCTCGCCGCCTCGGCGATGCTGGCCGACCCCGAGGACCGGGCCGCGTTGGTGGACTGGCTCGGCCAGCTCGAGACCGCGGGCGGACGCAGTCCTGAGGAGCTCCGGCGGCTGACCGCCCTGCGCGGCGAACTCGGCGACCCGCCCGGGACCGGGACCGGCATCCGGCTGATCACCTGGCTCGGTCCCTACCGGGAGGCGTCGTGCTGGGGACTTCCACTGAGCGTCGAGGGTCTCCGGGCTCTGAGCACGGCAGTCCGGCAGGGCGACGAGGAAGCGCTGTCCCTGCTGCGGCACCTGACGGCGGTACCGGAGATTCTGACCGTCCTGGCAGGGCGTCCGCGCGGCGAGGGACTCGACGAGACCGGTGACCGCTGGCTTGCCCTGCGGTCCCGCTGGCCGCACCTCGTCCGGGAACTGCGCCGCCGTCCCGGTGTCGGCGGCCTCGACCGCGTCCGCAGAGCACTGAGACAGACCCCCGCCGTGGACGCACGGCTCCTGGAACTGGCCCGGGAACCCGTCCGCGCCGCCGGTCGCCTCGCCGCGGAGGCTGCGGGGGTGCACGGGCGGCTCGCCGCACCCGTGCCCTGGTTCGACCGGCTGGTCGCTGCCGGGCAGGACGATCCACCGCTGCTCCTTGCGGCGCTGCTGCTGACCGAGCACGCCGTCCGTGAGGCCGGGGAGCTGCACCGTCGGCGCCTCGACGAGGAGATCCAGCGGCTGATGGACGAGGACACGGACGGTGTGGTGGCCGTCATGCGCCGCATGGACCGGCTGCCCACACTGACCTGGGCGCTGCTGGGCGCCACCGTCCTCATGGCTCCGTGGTGCTTCGTGATCGGCCTGGCCGACGTCTTCGGTCGCGCCTCCCAGGACGCGGTCGTCGTCGCCTGGCTGGAGACGCTCCCGGCCGCGGCGGCGGTCTTCGTGCTGGAGCTGCTGACCGCCGTCTACATCGGCCCGCCCGCCTATCACCCCCACCGCTCACTGGCCGGAGTCCTGATCCGTACGGCCGACCGCCCTTCGAGACTGGTGCTGTCGCGGGGGCTGCGCACACTGCTGCCCGCCGCGGCCCTCCTGGTGTGCGCCGTCCTGCTGGGTTTCACTTCCGTGGCCACGGCGCCGTGGGTCTGGCCGCTGGCCTGTGTCCTGGGCCTCGGCGCGTGGAGCGCCCGGCGCTGCCAGGTATGGCGACGGGAGAGGCGTGCGCGTCTGGCGCGCCGGGCGAGGGTGCGGCGTGGCGGTATCGCCGCGCGACGTCTCTGACGGACGAAGTCCGGCATACGCGCCGGGAGGAACGAAACGCGAGGAGACCGAGATGGGCAAGGCAGGCACGGCATGAGCGCGGGACTCGCGATCCCGTCCCTGGACCTGGTGGCACCGGCGGTGGCGTTCCCGCCGGTGGACCCGTACGCGCTTCCGCACACCGGTGCCACGTCGTTCGTCGACCCGGCCGAGACGTCCGCGCAGCTGGCGGAGGCGGTCGGCCAGGGTCTTCAGGACGCGGCGGACGCGGCTCTCCAGGTGCTGGGATCGCTCAGCGGGGTCCTGCTCGCGGGCCGGGCCGCGATGCTGACCACACGGGTCCTGGCGTCGGCCGCCGTCCGCGCCGCCGACGAACAGCGCTGTCTGGAACGGCAGGAGGAGATCTCTGCCGTCGCCGCCGAACAGTGGGAGGCGGCCGCCTACGCCGTGGCGCGCGCCAACGCCCGCAGAGCGGCACTGCTGGCGACGGCGGCCCGGGCCAGCGCGGCGGGAGTTCCGGGCGAGGGCCCGCCGCGCCCCGAACTCCCGCCGCCGCTGGACCCGGTGGGGTGCCGGCTCGGCGTGCTGCGCGGCGAACTGGCCCGCTTCGAGGAGGCTGTCCGGCACGCCGAGGAGACGTGGACCGCGTGGGAGATCCGGCGGCTCACCACCGTGCTGGACACCGCGGTCGACGGCGACGACACATGGCAACGCATGATCCGGGACCGACAGGGCGCCATGGCCGCGCGCCATGGGGCGAGCCGCACCGCGCGGGCCGAGCGAGCGGAGGAGGCCGTCGCGGAGGTGCCGCGTGCCGCGGCGGGCACGGCGCGGGACGCGGAGTCCGTACGCCGGCTCGGCGCCGACATCCTGGCCGCGCTGGATCCCCAGGCCCGGCCGAGGACCGCCGCGCTCGCCGCGGCCGCGGTGGGCAACGCCGTGCGCCGGGCCGCGGAGAGTCCCGCGAGGGCCCGGCGGCACCTCAACGACGCGCGTACGGTCGTCCAGGACGCCAACCGGGAGGCGGCGGCACGCCGGGACCGGACGGAATGGGCCGCCGCGCAGCTCGACTTCCTCACGCGGCGGGCCCCCGAGGGCGCAGAGCCCCTGCCCGAGGCGCCCGACGCCGAGAAGCCGCTGCGCAGGCTGCTGGAGGACGGGGTGCCGCTGGGCGCGGAGGAGCGGCGGCTGGTGGACCGCAGGGTCACGGAACGCCTGAACCACGTGGAGTCCCTCTACGTGCGCGCCCAGTGCTCCCGCGTTCTGGCCGAGCTGTCGGCCCGCCACGGCGGCCCCGCGGACGTCACCCGGCCCGAGGGCGTGGACCTGCGCCTCGACTGGACGCCTGAGGGGTGGGGGCCGGATCACTGGCTGCGGGCGACCCTCACCGGTGGGACGTTCCGTGTCGCCACCATGTACCGCGGCGGGCCGGGTGAACGCGGGCCGGAGGACCGGCGGCTCGACGACGAGCGCTGCGCCGAGGCCCGGCGGCGGCTGGAGGAGTTCACCGACGTGGCCCGCGATCTGGGTCTCACCGTCGCCTTCAGGATCGAGCAGAGTGAGGGCGCGCTGCCCGGATTCCTCGGTGAGGACGACGTCGTCGTCCTGGACGGCGGCGGCCTCACGGACCAAGGGCGGGGTGCGGCGTCGCAGGACGAGCGGTCGGCCCGCCGGGCCAGGGTCGTGGGCGAGAGCGACCGCTGACCGCCGGCACCACCCCACCCACCCCGCAGGAGGAGACGCATGGATCTGGCCAAGGAACGCCGCCCGACACCACAGTTCCCGCCGTTCGCGGAAGAGTTGGCCGGCACGCTGAGCGTGCACGCCCAGTACGTGCTGCACGGCAACTTCCGCGACCTGCACCTCGTCCGGGACCGCGACCGCGACCACCCGCTCCATCTCCTCGAAGTGCTGTGGAACCGCCTGCGTCCGCTGGGCTATCAGGCCCTCCTGAGCCTCGACCAGATCAGGGGGATCCAGGTGATGCAGACCGACCCGTCGGCGCGGGACGCCGTCCTGACTCTGCTCGAAACACCGAAGTCCTCGGACTTCCCCGGCGCCGGAGCCGATCAGCTCCGGCGGACGGCCGACCGGCTGCGGGCGATCCTTTCCGGCTGGAAGGAGGAGCGGAAGCGAGGCCACGACGGGAGGGAGCTGCCTCCCCTGCGCGTCGCCCTCGTGATCGACCACGCCTCGCGGCTGGTCGGCGACGTCAACCGGCTGAACCCCGACGAGCGCGACTTCTTCCTCTCCTGCCTGCAACTCGCCTACGAGGCCGACCCGGTCACGCTTCCCGGCCGGCCCGGTACCGGGAGTTCCTGGACGTCGCTGTTCAACCCGCTGATCTGGCTGGCCGACGGCGAGCGCGACCTGCCGAACTGGCTGCTGGCCGGCAGCGAACGTATACGCACCGTGGCGGTTCCGGCTCCCGACGCGGACGAGCGGCAGCGCATGGCACGGGAACTCCTGCGCGAATACGGGGCGCAGTCGCCGCGCGCACTGCCCGTGCAGGACCCCGAGGAGGCCGTCGGGGCGTTCGCCCGGTCGGCGTCGGGCATGAGCCTGACCGCGATGCGCGAGAGCCTCCACCTGGCGCTCGACCGGCGCATCCCGTTCGACAGGATGACGGACGCGGTCCGTGTATACCGGCTCGGCGTGGAGAAGAACCCGTGGGGCCGGGACGAGATCCGGCAGCGCATCCTCCAGGGCGAGGACACCGGGAACGAGCGGTCCATCCCGCGCCGGGTCCTCGGGCAGGAGGCCGCGGTGGCGATGACGCTGGACATCCTCAAGCGCGCGGCGCTCGGTCTGTCCGGGGCGCAGGCCACCAGTCCGGGGCACCGGCCTCGGGGGGTGCTGTTCTTCGCCGGTCCCACGGGAACCGGTAAGACCGAGCTCGCGAAGGCGGTCGCCTCGGTGCTCTTCGACAGCGACCAGGCGTACCTGCGCTTCGACATGAGTGAGTTCTCGGCGGCGCACTCCGCCGACCGCCTGGTGGGAGCGCCGCCCGGCTACGTGGGATACGAGGCGGGCGGCGAACTCACCAAGGCGGTACGCGAGAACCCGTTCCGGGTCATTCTCTTCGACGAGATCGAGAAGGCCGACAAGGGCGTACTGGACAAGTTCCTGCAAGTGCTGGAGGACGGCAGGCTCACCGACGGTCAGGGGGTCACCACGTACTTCAGCGAATGCGTCCTGATCTTCACCTCCAACCTGGGTGTGCAGCAGGTCGATGCCAGGACGCAGGAGTGGAAGCCGCTGGTGACGCCGGGGGACCCCTATCCGGAGCTGGAGAGGAAGGTCCGCCGGAACATCAAGGAGCACTTCGAACGCGTAGTGGGGCGCCCGGAGCTGATGAACCGGCTGGGCGGCAATGTCGTCGTCTTCGACTTCATCTCCCCCGATGTCGCCGAGAAGATCTTCGACCTCCAGGTGGGCAACATCCGGCGGCAGCTCACCGCCGGGCACGGCATCACTCTCCACCTGACGGACGGCGCCCGCGCGACGCTGCTCGGGCACTGCACCCAGGACCCCTGGAAGGGAGGCCGTGGCATCGGCATGGTCCTGGAGACCCATCTGATCAACCCCCTGGCCCGCGCCCTGTTCGCTGCTCCGGACCTGCGACCTGGCGCGGAGGCACTGGTTTCGGACGTGACGCAGGACGACGCCGGCAGGGTGGAGATCGCGGTGGATTTCCGGGCCGGCACACGGACGACGGGCACGCGGGAGACGGTCACGGCGCACGGAGGCGGGAGCGGTGCGGGATCACCTGGACGATGAGGAGCTGACGGACCCCGAGGACACCGGCATCCACCGCTTCGATGCGCGGGCCGGCATCCCGCCTCGGCCCGCTCCCGCGGAGCGCGATGTCCTCGAGGTGCGGCACCCGTGCCCCGCCTGCAGCCGGCTCCTGCCCGCGGGACTCGCCTCGTGCCCCGTGTGCCTGTCTCCCCTGGACGGAAGCGCGCCGGCGGCCTCCTCGCCGGCGACGGCGGTACGGCTGGTCTTCCGCGGAGCCGGGGGGCATCTCGAAGTCCTGCCCGGTACGGAGATGCGCCTGGGCACGGACGACGCCTGGTCGCCGGGGGCCGCCGCGCTCCTGGCCGGCGAGACCACCGTCTCCAGGATGCACGCCTCCGTGGCCTGCTCCGGCGACGGCCGCCTCACGGTCACGGAGGTATCGCGAGGGTCCAGGAACGGCGTGCGGGTCAACGACCGGGTGCTCACTCCCGGCACACCGGAGCCCCTGAGGGGCGGGGACGTGGTATCGCTCGGTCCCGAGGTGACGTTCACGGTGCAGGAGCCGGGAGGGCCGCCGTAGCGGCCGTGGCCGAAGGCGCTGCCGCCACGCGGTGGCCTCTCCCGCTACCCGACGAAGGTGCTCGGCGGCGACGGCGACGGCAGCACGGTACTCACCTCCGACGACGACACCGCCGCACGGCTGCGCCTGCTACGGCATGGAGGAGCGCCACTACGTCGTGGAGCGTCCATCACTCCTTTGACCTACCGGCGCGGTCAGGTGCCGGATGGCGGTCACGGCCGCGGCTGTTCCGGACGGGCCACGAGAACCTCGACGCCGTCGGCCTGGAGGGCGTCCAGGTCGAAGGCCGGAATACCGGAATCTACGATGACGAGGTCGAAGGCGGTCACGGGGGCCAGCTGGTAGAGGCCCCGGCGGCGGAACTTCGTGTGGTCCACCAGAAGGATCTTGCGCGCACAGGCATCCATCAGGGCCCGCTTCACCGCCACCGTCTCCTGCGACTGGTGGTAGCAGTGGCCACGGGTGATGGCGGTCGTGGAGGCGAAGAGCGTGTCGGCGCTGAGACTGGTCACGGCGTCCACCGTGCGCAGGCCCAGGTAGGCGTCGTAGGCGGGGTAGTAGGTGCCGCCCAGGGAGATGAGCTCGATGCCCGGGCTGCCGGCCAGCGTCTGGGTGACGGGGCCGAAGTTGGTGATGACGGTTAACGGGGCGTGCCGGTCCAGGAGACGGGTGAGTGCCAGAGCCGTCGTGCTGTCGTCGATGACGACCGCTTGCCCGGGCCTGACCAGAGGCAGGGCGGCGCGGGCGATGGCGTCCTTCGCCGCCGTCATGGCGCGGGCACGGTGACGGACGTCGCCGTGGAAGGCGGTCGAAGGCTGAGCGGTCGCGCCCCCGCGGACCTTTCTCAGCCAGCCCCGGTCCTGCAGGTAGTCGAGGTCCCGGCGGATCGTCATGGCGGTCACACCCAGCTCGTCGGCCAGTTGTTCGATCCGGACGAACCCTCTGTCCACGACGCGGCCTTTGATCCGCTCCCTCCGTTCGCGGGGTTTCCTGCTGCTCATGTCGGCCGGCTGCCGGTTCTCTGCTCCCATAAATACTCCTGTTCATTTTCTGTGAAGTGAACACCCCCGGACCTGCCCCCTTTACCCTTTCGTCGTTCCTTCCGGAGAGGCCGACAGTGCACCCGCGGACGCTGTCGCCGCGCTTCTGAGCGATGGCCGGCAGCCGGACTCCGCGTCCCGTGTCCCGGATCCCGCACGCCGAGCGAACATCTATGGCCGGAGAAGCAGCACAGCAATTGTTCAATTACTGCGGTCCGTTGACACAAATGAAACATCTGAGTTTCCTGAGCGTTGCCTTCAGCGTCCATGAGCAGGGAGTGGAACATGAGAAGACCGGCACGTCTCGCTCTCACCGGCATCCTCGCCATGGGCGCGCTCGTATCCTGCGCGGAAGAACCCGGAGCGACCGGTTCCGGCGGCGCCGGCGGCGTGGGCAAGGTCGCGTTCCTGATGCCTGACCTCGCCTCCACCCGGTACGAGCGGTACGACGCCCCACTCTTCAGGAAGCGCATGGGTGCGCTCTGCCAGGAGTGCGAGGTCATTTACCAGAACGCCGACAGCGACGCGTCGTTGCAGCAGCAGCAGGCAAACTCCGCGATGGCGCAGGGCGCCAAGGTCATCGTGCTGGACCCGGTCGACTCCGACTCGGCGTCCACCATCGTGCAGACGGCACATTCCCAGGGCGTCAAGGTGATCGCCTACGACCGGCCGGTGTCCAAGAAGCCCGCGGATTTCTATGTCTCGTTCGACAACGAGGCGATCGGTGAATCCATCGGCAGCTCGCTGGTCGGCCATCTCGAGAAGACGGGAGCGAAGGGCGGAATTCTCCAGGTCAACGGCTCTCCGACCGACGCCGCTGCCGGACTGATCAAGAAGGGCATCCACAAGGCGGTCGACGACAGCGAGTTCGATCTGCTCGCCGAGTACGACACCGCGGACTGGTCGCCGGAGAAGGCCCAGCAGTGGGTGAGCGGGCAGATCGCCCAGTACTCGGGCAAGATCGCCGGCGTGGTGGCCGCCAACGACGGAACCGGCGGCGGGGCGATCGCGGCCTTCAAGGGCTCCGAGGTGAAGGTCCCGCCGGTCACCGGGAACGACGCGGAGCTGGCGGCGGTCCAGCGCATCATCGCAGGCGATCAGTACAACACCATCTCCAAGCCCATCAAGACGGTCGCGGAAGCGGCGGCGGAGGCCGCGCATCAGCTGATGGAGGGTGAGACGCCCAAGGCGGACTCGACGCTCTTCGACACGCCCTCGCAACTGTTCGAACCGACGGTGGTGACGCGGGAGAACCTCAAAGAGGTCGTCTTCGGCCCCGGCGGTGTGCTCAAGGCCGAGGACGTCTGCACCCGTGTGTACGCCGACGGCTGCCGGCGTCTGGGCGTCGGGTAGCGGCGTCCTGTGCCAGAGCGAGAGAGGGTGCCCATGACAAGCTCCGCGACGCCCGGACCGGCCCCCGGCACGCTCCCCGCGACGGGCCCTGGAGCCGACGCGACCGGCGTGCTGTCGCTGAGGGGTGTGAGCAAGCAGTTCGGCGCGGTCGCCGCGCTCAGCGGGATCGACCTCGATGTCGCGGCCGGTGAGGTGGTAGCCGTGGTCGGGGACAACGGCGCCGGGAAGTCCACCCTGGTGAAGATCCTCTCGGGGGTGTACTCCCCCGACGCGGGGACGGTCTCCTTCCACGGCCGGGAGGTTTCGTTCGATTCTCCGAGCGCCGCGCACGCGCTGGGTATCGCGACGGTCTACCAGGACCTGGCGCTGTGCGAGAACCTCGACGTCAAGGCGAATCTCTTCCTGGGCCAGGAGCTCCGGCCCTGGATGCTGGACGACGTCGCCATGGAGAAGCGGTCCTGGGAACTGCTGCGTGAGCTGCGGGCCAGGATCCCCACGCTCGACGTCCCGGTGGCCTCTCTCTCGGGCGGCCAGCGGCAGACGGTGGCGATCGCCCGGGCCCTGCTCGGGCGGCCGGATGTCGTCCTGCTCGACGAGCCGACGGCCGCCCTCGGTGTCGCGCAGACCGCCGAGGTGCTCAACCTCATCGAGCGGCTGAAGGGCAACGGGCTCGGCGTCGTCATGGTCAGCCACAACATGGAGGACGTCCGGGCGGTCGCCGACCGGGTGGCCGTGCTCCGGCTCGGGCGCAACAACGGTGTGTTCGACGCCCGGGAGGTCTCCTCCGAAGAGGTCGTCGCCGCGATCACCGGCGCCGCCGACAACGCCGTTTCGCAGCGTGCCGCGCGCCGCGCGGCCCCCGCACGGGAAGAGGAGGGACAGCCGTGACATCTCTCGGCTCCGAGGTGGCGGCGGCCACCGACCAGCAGGACGAACCTCCGGCGGCACGGCACGGTTTCCGCGACAGTGTCCGCGGTACGGTCCGCCGGGCCCGGCACGGCGACCTGGGCGTGCTGCCGGTCGTCGCCGGTGTCGTGGTGATCTGGACGATCTTCCAGTCGCTGAACCGGACGTTCCTGTCCAGCACCAACCTGGTGAACCTGGCCTTCGACATGGTGTCCCTGGGGGTGATCGCGCTCGGCATCGTGTGTGTTCTGCTCGTCGGCCAGATCGACCTGTCCGTCGGCTCCGTGAGCGGTGTCGCCGCCGCGACCACGGGCGTGGTGATGGTCCGTCACGAGCAGTCGGTGTGGCTGGCGATCCTGGTGGCGGCCGGTGCCGGCGCGCTGATCGGCTGGGTGTACGGGCAGGTGCTCAACCGCTTCGGTGTACCCAGCTTCGTCGTCACTCTGGGCGGCCTCCTGGCTTTCCTCGGCACCCAGCTCTGGCTCCTGCGCGGCCAGAACGCCATCAACCTGCCGTACGACTCCGGCCTGGTGAAGTTCGCCCAGGTGTGGTTCGTCCCCGAGGTGACGGCCTACGCCTTCATGCTCCTGGCGGCCGGCGGCTTCCTCGCTGTCGGCCTGGCCCGTGCCCGCAGCCGCCGCCGTGCCGGGCTGTCGTCCGTCTCACCCCGGTGGCTGGCGGTGCAGTCCCTCGCGCTGGCGGCGGCGCTGCTGTTCGCGGTGTACTACCTGAACCGGACCCGCGGTGTGCCGTGGATGTTCATGCTCTTCGTCGCCCTGGTCCTGATCCTGCACTACGTCCTCACCCGGACCGGTTTCGGCCGGTCCCTGTACGCGGTGGGCGGGAACGCGGAGGCTGCCCGTAGGGCCGGCATCGACGTACGCGCCGTGTACACCACGGCGTTCGTCATGTGTTCCACACTCGCCGCGACCGGCGGGGTCCTGGCCGCCGCCCGTCTCGCGGCGGCGAATCAGAGCACCGGCACCGCGGACGTGAACCTCAACGCCATCGCCGCCGCGGTGATCGGCGGAACCAGCCTCTTCGGCGGCCGTGGTTCCGCCTTCGCCGCCCTGCTCGGCGTCCTCGTCATCCAGTCGATCTCCAGCGGGCTCACCCTGCTCAATCTCGATTCGTCGTACCGCTTCATCATCACGGGCTGCGTGCTGTTGATCGCCGTCGCCCTGGACTCCGCCGCCCGCCGCTCGCGGCAGGCACACGGAAGGGGCTGAGGGCATGACGTCGCTGGCCATCGACGCCGGCACCACCACCGTCAAAGTGGTCGGATACGGCGCGCAAGGCGAGGAACTGGCGGTCAGCCACCGGCCGACCCGGGTACTGCGCCCCCGGCCGGGCTGGGCGGAGCAGGACATGGACCACGTCTGGGAAGCGGTCGCCTCCGCCACCCGGGAGGTCGTGGCCGCGCTGCCCGAGCCGCCCGGGCTGGTCGCCCTCACCGGGCAGGGCGACGGGGCGTGGCTCGTCGACGACCGGGGCCGCCCCACCGGGCCCGCTGTGCTGTGGAACGACGGCAGGGCCGCCGACCTGGTCACCGGATGGGAGCGCGACGGCACCCTGGAGCAGGCCTTCAGGATCTGTGGCTCCCGGCTCTCCACCGGCATGCCCAACGCCGTGCTGGCCTGGATGCGGGAGCACGACCCTGACCGGACGCGCGACGCCCGCCACCTGCTGACCTGCGGGGGCTGGCTCTTCCTGCAACTGACGGGAGAAGCTGCCGTGGACGAGTCCGAGGCATCGGCGCCCTTCCTGGACATCGGGCAACGTACGTGGTCCGACCAACTGTTCGAGTTGTACGGCGTGGAGTGGGCCCGTGACCTGCTTCCCCCGCTCCGGGACGACGACCACCGTGTGACCGCGCTCAGCGCCACCGTCACCGCCACGACAGGGCTGCCCGCGGGCATCCCGGTGGTGCTGGCGCCCTACGACATCTGCGCCACCGCCATCGGCTCCGGGGCGGTCAGCGCCGGCCGGGCCTGCACCGTGCTCGGTACCACGCTGTCCACCGAGATCGTCACCGATTCCGCCGGCTGTGCGCTCACCGACGAGCCGGTGGGCATCACCGTCACCCTGGGCGTCCCCGGTCACTATCTGCGTGCCTTCCCCACCATGAGCGGCGGGGACATGCTGCACTGGGGCGCGCGGCTCCTCGGTCTCGCCTCGGTCGCCGACCTGATGGCCCTGGCCGAGCGCGGCGCCGAGAACACGGCCGGAGTGCGGTTCCTGCCCTATGTCTCCTCGGCCGGGGAACGTGCCCCGTTCTTCGACCCGGCAGCCCGCGGTTCGCTCTCCGGCCTGTCCCTGGACAGCGGCCGGGAGGATGTCGCCCGCGCGGTGGTGGAGGGCGTCACCATGGCCATCCGCGACTGCCTCGCCGCCTCCACCGCCACCCCGGAGCTGCTGACCCTGAGCGGCGGCGGTGCCCGGAGCGCGTACTGGACGCGGCTGATCGCGGATGTCGTCGGCCTGCCCGTGTCGATCCCCGCCGACACGGAGACCGGGGCCCGCGGCGCCTGGCTGACCGGCATGGTCGCGACCGGCCGCGAGCCGGACTTCGCCACCGCGGCGGAACGGCACGTGCGGATCTCCGCGACCTGCGAGCCCGACCCGGCCAAGGACCGGGCCGTGAGCGACCGTTACGCGGAGTTCCTCCGGCTGCGGGAGCTGCACCGGCCCATCTGGGCGCTCGGCCGTGAGGGCGCGGGTCTCGTCGGTGGAGCCGGCGCGTGACCGGGGTCGACCCGGACGTGTGGCTGGGCATCGACCTGGGCACACAGGGAGTCCGCGCGGTCGCCGTGACCTCGGCCGGCCGGCTGCTCGGCACGGGGTCCTCGCCGCTGACCAGTAACCGGCGGGGTGAACGTCATGAACAGGACCCGGACCAGTGGTGGCGTGCGGTCTGCTCGGCTGTCGGGCAGACCGTCGCGGCGGGCGCCGACCCGCGTCGAATCCGGGCCGTGGCCGTCGACGCGACATCGGGCACCGTCACCCTGACCGACCGGAACGGTCGGTGTGCGGCCCCCGGCCTCATGTACGACGACGGCCGCGCCGGTGTCGAGGCGGAGCAGGTCAACACGCTCGGCGAACAGCAGTGGGCCAAGGCCGGCTACCGGCGGATGCAGCGTTCCTGGGGGCTTCCCAAGCTCCGCTGGCTGCTCGACCGGTATCCGCACGCGGTGGCGGACGGCTGGCGCCTCGCCCACCAGAACGACGTGATCAACCGCACGCTCGTCGGGCACGAGGTACCCACGGACACCAGCAACGCCCTCAAGTCCGGGGCCGACGCCGCGTCCGTGACCTGGCCCGAACATGTCTTCGCCGCGCTGGACATCCCGGCCGCTGTGCTGCCGGACCTGGTGATGCCCGGCACCGTCATCGGCGAGGTCTGTGCCGGTGCGGCGGCGGAGTGCGGGCTCGTCCCTGGCATCCCCGTGGTCGCCGGGATGACCGACGGCTGTGCGGCCCAACTGGGTTCCGGAGCCACCGCGGTCGGCAGCTGGAACTCGGTCCTGGGCACCACACTCGTTCTCAAAGGAGTCACCGAGGACCTGCTGCACGACCCGAACGGTGTCGTCTACTCCCACCGCTCGCCCTCCGGCCACTGGCTTCCCGGCGGTGCCTCCAGTGTCGGTGCGGGCCTGGTCGCCAGGGAGTTCGCCGAATCCGGCCTGGACCGGCTGACCGACGAGGCGGCGCCCCTGCTGCCCACCGGGCTGCTGCGCTATCCGCTGGTCTCGTCCGGTGAGCGGTTCCCCTTCGTCGCCCCGGACGCCGTCGCCTTCCGCAGCCGGGAACCAGTGGGTGCTGCCGAGGACTTCGCCGCGCTGATGCAGGGCGCGGCGTACGTCGAACGCCTCTGCTTCGACTACGTGGACCTGCTCGGGGCCTCCACCGACGGGGCCGTCGTCCTCACCGGCGGTGCGACCCGCAACCCGGTGTGGAACCAGCTGCGCGCCGATGTGCTCGGCCGGCCGGTGTCCCTGCCCCGCCATGCCCAGCCCGCGCTCGGCATGGCCGTACTCGCCGCCTCCGCGTGCGGGGAGTACGGCCACGCAGAGCACGGGCTGGACCGTGCCGCCGCAGCGATGGTGCGGCCCGACCGGGTCCTGGAGCCGCGGGCCTCGCATCGATCCGCCCATGACGAGGGCTACGCCCGGCTGCTCGGTCTGCTGGTCCGGCGTGGCTGGCTGCCCGACACCGTCGCGGCCCACGCACGAGAAAGGACCACTCCATGAGCCTCCATGTCTTCCTCGTCCGGCACGGGGAGAGCGTCTGGCATGCCGAGAACCGCTACGCCGGGATCTCCGACATCGATCTCTCCACGCACGGCCGCGCCCAGGCCACCCGGCTCGCCGGCTGGGCGGGGCGCGCTGATCTCACGGCGGTGTGGTCCTCCCCGATGCGACGCTGCCGGCAGACCGCGGAGGAGAGCGCGGCCCGCGCCGGTCTGCCACTGCTTCTCGAACCACGGTTGCGCGAACTCGATTTCGGCATCGCCGAGGGGATGACCCGCGCCGAGCTGCGGGAGCGCCTGCCCGGCGCGCTCACGGCGTTCGAGGCCGACCCGGTCGGCAGCCACTTCCCGGAGGGAGAGGATCCGGCCGCCGTCAGCGAACGCTGTACCGACTTCCTCACCGGTCTGCGGGGCGGTCACCAGGAAGGACGCGTTCTCGTCGTGGCCCACTCCACCGCGATCCGGCTCACCCTCTGCCGACTGCTCGGTGTGCCGCTGCGGGACTACCGCCGTGTCTTCCCCTACCTGGCCAACTGCGCGTTGAACGAACTGATCCTCCGCGACGGCACACCCTCGCTGTTGTCTCTGAACCAGCACGTGACCCCAGGAGTACCAGAGTGACCACCATCCTCGCGGCCGGCGACCACTTCGTCCGCAACTCCCTGTTCACCGACCGCCTCCGGCCGGTCGCACCCGAGGCCACCTTCCGTGAACTCACCCTGCCCTGGCCCGTCGAGCCCTTCGGCGCGGTGGCCGAGGTCCACGAGGCATCCGGTACCGAGGACCAGCTCATCGAGGCCCTGGACGGTGCGGACATCTGCGTCACCCAGATGGCACCGCTGACCGAGCGGGTCCTCGCTGCGAGCCCCGGGCTCCGCCTGTTCTGCGTCGGCCGGGGCGGCCCGGTCAACGTCAATCTCGCGGCGGCCACCCGGCACGGCGTGGCGGTCACCTTCGCCCCGGGCCGCAACGCCACCGCCACCGCCGAGCACACGGTCGCCCTGATGCTGGCGGCCACCCGCCGCGTCCCCGCCACCCACCAGGACCTCACCTCGGGCATCTGGCGGGGCGACTACTACCGCTACGACAGCGTCGGCCCCGAACTGGAGGGCAGCACGGTCGGCATCGTCGGATACGGCGCCATCGGCTCCCGGGTGGCTCGCATCGTCCGCGGATTCGGCGCCCGGGTCCTGGTGGCCGACCCTTACGTCGGCGAGGCCGACCTGGCCCCCGCGGACCGGGTGGACCTGCCCGAACTGATGCGCCGCTCCTCCTTCGTCACCGTGCACGCCCGCGCGACCCCGAAGACCCAAGGGCTGCTCTCCCGCGAGCTGATCGGACTCATGCCTCCCGGCGGCGTACTCGTCAACTGTGCGCGCGGTTCCCTGCTCGACTACGACGCCGTCTGCGACGCCCTGGACGAGGGCCGGCTCTTCGGCGCGGCCTTCGACGTCTTCCCCGAGGAGCCGCTTCCGGACGGTTCCCGGCTGCGGCGCACCCCCAACGTCGTCATGACCCCGCACCTGGCCGGCGCCAGCAGGCAGACCGCCCACAACGCGTCCGCCCTCGTCGCCGATGAGGTCGCCCGGTTCCTGGCCGGCCGCTCCCCCGCCCACTGCGCGAACCCGGAGGTGCTGCGGACCCGGTCCTGAACGGCACACGAAGAGTTTCACGGCTCGGGCACCACCGGTTCGCCTCCTGCTCGCCCCTGAGACATCGCGGGACGCTCCGGTGGAGCACGACTCACGATCTCGTGGAAAGGAAACCGCGTGCGCGGCAAGCTCCGGACGTTCCGAACCCTTCTCGTCGCCGGGATCAGTGTCCCCGCCCTCCTCCTTGCCACCCCTTCCCCCGGCATCGCCGCCGAGGCCGACCGCGGCGGTCGGCAGCCCGAGCTGCCCTCCTACGTATACGGCGGCGCCTGGCCGACCAGCCATGTGCAAGGCGTGACCGTGGACCGCAAACGCGGTTTCGTCTACTGGTCGTTCACCCAGAGGCTCGTCAAGACCGACCTCGACGGCAAGGTCGTCGGGACGGTCGAGGGCCTCACCGGCCACCTCGGTGACATCGACGTCGACGACCGGGACGGCAGGGTCTACGGATCGCTCGAGTACAAGGCGGCGGAATCGTTCTACATAGCCGTCTTCGACGCCCGCGCGATCGACCGCGCCGGGATGAACGCCGAGCGGGACGGTGTCATGACCGCCGTCCATCTCGACGAGGTGGCAAAGGACTTCACCGCCGACATGGACGGCGACGGCGTATTCGACGGCGACACCGCCGACACCCTCGACCACCGCTACGGATGCAGCGGCATCGACGGTGTGTCCTTCGGACCCGAGTTCGGCGAGCGGGGCGGCAAGCAGACGCTGAAGGTCGCGTACGGCGTCTACTCCCACACCGGCCGGAGCGACAACGACCACCAGGTGATCCTGGGGTACGACACCAGCACCTGGGGCAGGTACGCGCGACCGCTCAACCAGGACGCCCCGCACCACAGCGGCCCCGAGCACCACGACGGCAAGTTCTTCGTCCACACCGGCAACACCACGTACGGCGTGCAGAACCTCCAGTACGACCCGTACACCAGGAACTGGATCATGGCGGTCTACAAGGGCAGGAAGGAGGGCTTCCCGAACTACTCCTTCTTCACTGTCGACGGCTCCGCCGAGCCGGTGCGCGGCGGGATCGAGGGACAGCCCGCGCCGGAGACCGGTAACCTCCTCACCCTCCGCGAGGCCGGCCTGCGCGACGACGCGACCGGCATCCGCGGCTGGGAGTTCCACGGCAGCTACGGGTTCGACGCGTTGGGCGACGGACGGTACTACGTGGCGGAGGGCCGGGCCGTGGAGAAGGACGGCGTCCTCGAGCAGGAAGGTGAGATCCGCCTGCACCGCTGGACGGGCAAGACCCCGGGCCCGTTCGCCCCCCTCGGCTGACGTCAGTCGTCGTCCCGCCGGCTCCGCCCGCCCCGCCACGGAGTCGGCCGGCCTCACGGAGCGGGTCGGTGAACTGAGCGCCCACAAACACGAGTTGAGAGGCGAGCTTGCCCAGCTCCGCCATGGGACGCAGGAGCTCGAACGGGTACCCGCCGGGACCAGCGACGACTTCGTCGCCGGCCGAGCGAGCCGCAGAGGGTGGTGCGCGGCCCCTCAGTCGAGACAGAACTCGTTGCCCTCGATGTCCTGCATCACGATGCACGACTCGTTGGTGCCATCGGCGAGGAGCGTCTGCACGTGTGCCGCGCCGAGCGCGATCAGTCGTGCGCACTCGGCCTGGAGTGTGGCGAGGCGCTCTTCACCCACGAGCCCGGTGCCGGCCCGCACACAGAGATGCACCCGATTCTTGGCGACCTTGCCTTCGGGAACGCGCTGGAAGTACATGCGCGGGCCCACACCTGAGGGATCCATGCAGACGAATGCTGCGCCCTGACGCTCAGGAGGCAGCGAGCGGTCGAAATCGTCCCAGGCAGCAAACCCCTCCGGTGGCGGCGGTACGACGTACCCCAACACCTCGCACCAGAAGCGAGCGACGCGCTCAGGTTCCCCGCAGTCGAAGGTGACTTGGAACTGCTTGACCGATGCCATCCGTCCTCCGTAACGCACGCTGTTCACCGAGACCCGGATGTCATCGCCGCGTGGAGAGCAGACACGCCACCAGCAGGAACGCGTCGATGTCCACCTCGTCGTCGTGCAACGTGGTGAGCTCGGTCATGGCGGGCGAGCCTGCCACATGATCACGCGAGGCTCAAACAATTTTCCGCCTGCCGACCGGGACCGTGCGCAGTATGTCCGGCCCACCGGCCCCACCGGCCCCACCGGGCGCCATCGAGCGGCTGGAACCCGGAGGGGGCAGGGGGCGGGCACCTCGCGACGGCGAGCTGTCAGCACTTCCAGGTGTGACTCCGTACGAAGGTACCGGCGCCCTTGAGGTTGAGCCGCTGCCCCTTCTTGAGGCACAGCACCTTCGTGCCCTTCAGCCCCGCCCTGGTGTAGATCGAGACCGGCCTGCCGGACGTGCCGTTGTTGACGACCGACTTCACCCGGGTGTTCCTGGACCACTTGCAGACAGAGCTGCCTCCCAGCCAGTCGGGGTCGTCGATCTGCCAACCGCAGGCGCCGCCCTTGCCGTTGGGCTGGGGATAGGCGCAGAAGGCGCCGGGCGTACAGGACCAGGGGTTCAGGGGCGCCGCGCCCACCGGGTCAGGTGTGACGAGGGTGCTCATCAGGGCGGCGGCGGCCAGGCCGACCACCGTGCGCGTCGTCCTGCTCATGAGGCTCATGGTGCTTTCTCCTTCTTCCCACGGCGGCCCGGAGCGGGCCGCCGTGCCGGGTGGACTCGGGTGTGATCGATCCGGGCCGCCTGTCCCGGCGGACGGTCAGACGCGGCTGTTGTAGTAGGTGATGTCCCAGTGGTTGCCTTCGCGGGCGTAGACGTTGCCTGCCGCGGACCGGTACATGCGGGCGCCGTCGCCCCGCTCGCCCACGTCCTTGAAGTGCTTCGTGATGTACGTGTCGACGCACCGGCCGAGGGCTACGTCGGCCTTGTAGCCGTTGTAGTGGCTGTAGGTACCGGCGGCATGGCCGCGTTCGGAACCCCCCGTGACGCGGACGGCGCAGCCACCGGCCTTCCGGAACGCGATCACTCCGGAGACCGTCGCCTTGTTGATCCTGGTGAAGGACGTGCAGTCGGACCTCTCGCGGTTGGTACAGCCTCCGCTCGACGACCAGGTGACACCGGCCTTCTTCAGCTGCGCGGCGGCCTCGGCGTGCGTCCGGTACTTCGCGGGTGCGGCTGCCGCCGCGGCGGAGGCCGCCGCACCACCGAGAACGGCTACGGCGGCGAGGCCGGCGACGAGGCTGCGGCCGCGTTTGCTGCTGACACTCGGAAACTTCATCGGCATGCTCTCCAGGAGGAAGTGGTGGTGCCTCATGACGGGGTGGCGAAGCCCCGGAAGTTCTTGGCGCTCACGTAGGGGCCACCGGTGTTGCGGGTGTCGTTCCAGTTGTAGGTCTGGCGGGTGACGCTGTCGGTGCCCGTACCGGCGTTGCCCTCGACGGTGGTGATGGTGCGGCCCTTCACCGCGACGACGACGCCCACGTGTCCGAAAGAAGCGTTGCTCCTGTTGGTCCACACCAGGACGTCGCCGGGCTGGGGGAGCTTCTTGGCGTTGTAGGCGTGGAAGCGGCTGCCCATGTGCGTACGCCACCGCTGGGACGCCTCGTACTTCGCGGGAACTCCCCGCTTGCCCCACATCGCGGCCGCGAAGTGACCGCACCACGACTGGCCGTTGTAGTTGTTGTACTCGTTGAGGTTGTGGCCACCGAGGTAGTTGTTGTTGCCGTTCGGCTTGCTCAGGCGGACCGAGCCGTTCTTCGTCGCCTTGTACTTGGTGGGCTTTGTCAGAGCGCGGTTGGCGTTGGTGACGATCTGCTGTCGGGCCAGGGCAGCGGGGGCCGCCGAAGTGGCGGTCCTCTTGGAGGTGGGGTGTTCGGCCTGCGCCTGGCCGGCCGTGAGACCGCCGGCGAGGAAGGTGCTCAGGACGAGTGCGACGAGGCGGGTGTTGCGGGCCATGGTTCAGCAACTCTCTTTCGGTGTGCGGCCGGTTTCGGCCGGGAGCGTGCCAGCAGGTCGAGTGGACAGCGAGGACCCCTCGCGGTCGGTCGGACAGGTGCGGCAGCGGGCCGTGCGCGTCGGGTGATCAGCAGTCACCTTTGTGACGTTCAGCGGCTTTTGCTGTGCCCTGAGTCTGTCGCACCGGCCAGAAGGATCACAGGGTTTCCGGGTTGCCTCCGGCGGGCGGGCCGTCGGTAAACACTCCTGACCAGGGCTGTTACGCATGTGGGTGACAGGGGCCGGCGTCTACCGGCAGCCCGGCTCGAAGGGAACTCCCGGGAGCTGCTTCTGCCATGTGGCACGGTCGACGGATCCGACGGCACGGCAGACGTCGCGCAGGACCGCCTCGGTGTCGAGGCTCCATCTGCGGATCGTGCCGTCCTCGGCCACCGACACCACCGGTCCGTCGTCGCTCATGAAGGCGACTGCGCGGATGGGCTCCTGATGCCCTCTCAGGGTGTGGAGGAGCCGGCCGTCCGCCGTGCTCCAGACGCGGACGGTGTGGTCCCGTCCCGCGGTGGCGAGCCGGGTCCCCGTCCGGTTGAAGGCGACGGTGTTCACCGGTCCGGTGTGACCGGTGAGCGTACGCGGGCGCCCCGTCCCGAGCGGCCGGTCCCAGATCTTCACCGTGTCGTCCCAGCCGGTGGAAGCCAGTACACCTCCTGGGCCCGCGGCGAGGTCCAGTACGAGGCTGCCGTGGCGCAGCCTGCGCAGGAGGCGGGAGTCGGAGTAGTTCCAGAGCCTCGCCTCGTGATCGAGGCTTCCGGTGACGACGGTGTTCTCGTCCAGGAAGACGATGCTGTGCACACCGTCGGCGTGGCCGCTGAGCTGATGGGACCGGACGGGCGCGCCTGCGCCGGCGGGCAGCTTCCACAGAGTGGCGACGTGGTCGTCACCGGCGACGGCCAGGACGTCCCGGTGTCCCGGGCGGAACGCGAGTGACCTGATGGTGCGTCGGTGCGCCCGCCATTCGGTGACGGGCCTGCGCGGATCCGAGGTGCGCCAGACGCTGACGTCGCCCTGCTCGTCGGCGGCGGCGAAGTGAGCCCCGTCGTCGCTGAACGCGACCGCGCGGACGGCGGCGCCGTTACCGCTCGGCAGCCGGCGGGCGTTTCCCGAGCGCTGGTCGACGAAGCGGGCCGTGCCGTTCCCGCCGGCGATCCCGAGGATCGACCCGTCCGGCGACAACGCGCCGTCCAGCCAGGGCTCGCTGCCTTCCAGGAGCCCGAGGGAGCTCGTGGGTGTCCACAGCCGGACGGTGCCGTCCTCTCCGCCGGTGGCGATGGACCTGCCGTCGGGCGCGTATTCGGCACCCCAGACGAAGCCCTGGTGGCCGACGAGTGTGGTGAGGAGACGGTGGGTGGACAGGTCCCAGACCGCGACGACGTCCTCGTGGCCGGAGGCGGCGACCTGGTGTCCGTCGGGTGAGACCGTGAGGTCGACCACGGAGTCCGTCAGCCCGACGAGCGTGGTCTCCACCCGTCGGGTCCGGGTGTTCCAGACCGTGACATCACCGTCCCACGCTCCGGCGAACAGCCTGCTGCCGTCCCGGGAGAAGGCGAGGGCCCAGACGGCGTCGCGTTCCTCGGTCTCCAGTTCCACGGACGTGCCCCCTGCCGGGTCGACCAGCCACAGGCGTCCCTCGGCCCCCGCCACGGCGGCACGACCGCCGTCGGGCGTCACCGCCACCGAGTACAGGGGATGGTTCAGGCCGGTGCGAGTGACCGGAACGTCCCGGGAGGTCAGGTCGAGCTGGGCCAGGACACCGTCGTCACCGACGGACAGCACGGTCCGGCCGTCCTCGGAGGCGGCCAGACCTGTGACGCGTCCGTCATGCCGGAAGGGGAGCGGCGCCTCCCGCGCGCCGAGGCCCTTCACCATCGTCAGGCCGCCTCGCTGGTCACCCCAGACGAGCGCGCCCGTCTCCGGAGCGACGGCGAGGGCCCGGACGGCGTCCCTCTGGTCGATTCTCCGCACCTCGCGCCGTGAGCGGCTGTTCCAGATGCGGACGGTTCCGTCCGCCCCGCCCGACACCAGGTGGTCTCCGGCCCACGCGACGGCGCGTACGAAGCCGGCGTGACCCTTCAGTGATCCGGTGTAAGGCGCCGCCTGGGTGCTGAGCACGCCGCTCGCGGACGCACCGCTCCGGGCGGTGGCCCAGGCCGACGCGGCCAGCAGCATGTTCGCCTCGGCATTGGCGGCGGTACTGGGAACGGCGAGCAGCGCGAGCTTCTCGTTGAGGCGCGCCATGCGCTGGCCGGCGATCGCCTCGCGGCTGATCCGCACGGCCGTCGCGGTACTGACGAGTGCCATGACGAGCAGCACCACGAGAGCCACCAGCAGTTGGTGGAGGCGCCGGGTCCGGCGCCTCTCCCGCCGCCGCTCCGCACGGTCCTGGGCCTCGGCGGCCCGCAGGAACGCGCGTTCGGTCTCGCCCAGCAGCACCAGAGGGTGCCCCGCGGCCTCCTTCGCGGCGGCCAGCCTGCTGCCTCGAGGAAGGAGCGTGGGGTCGCGGTCCTCCGCCTGCCACTGCCCGGCGGTCTCGCTCATCCGCTGCCAGGCCCGCAGGGACGCCGCGTCGGCGTCGATCCAGCCCCTCAGGCGCGGCCAGGCGCGCAGTACGGACTCATGGGCCAGAGTCACCTGGCCTCGGTCGGCGGTCAGCAGCCGGGCGCGGGTGAACTCCTCGACGACCTCACCGGCCTGACCCGAGACGCCGAGGACGTGTTCCTCCCGGCCGGCGTGGCGGCGGGTGGCACGGCCGTCCTCGTCGACACGGACCAGGCGCAGGAGCACGGCACGGGCGGCTTCCTTGCGGTCGGCCGACAGGCGTCCGTACGCGCCTTCCGCGGTGGCCGACACCGCGCCGACGATGCCACCGGCGCGCTCGTACCCTCCGACGGTGAGGCGCGTCCCGTCCCGTTCCTGCCAGGTCGTCAGAAGGGCGTGGGAGAGCAGCGGCAGCACGCCCGGCCCGCCGGGACCGTCGTCGACCACGTGGTCCTCGTCCGCCGTGAGGGATCCGAGGTCACGGAGGATCACCTCGACGAGACCGGGTTCCAGCTCCAGGCCCGCGGCCTCGGCAGGCTTCGTCACCGCTTCGCGGATCTCACCCGGGCACATGGGCTCCAGCGGGAGCTGACCGTTCCGCAGGGCCGCCGCCAGCTCGGGGTGGACGAGGCATGACCCGTAGAAGTCGGCGCGTACACCGAGGACGACCAGGGCGGCCGGGTGCTTCTGCCGTTCACGGGGGTCGTCGGGCACGGTGGACAGCGCGTGCAGGACGCGGATGAAGCGAGTCCGCTCGGCGGTGTCCTCGCACAGGGTGAAGGCCTCTTCGAACTGGTCCACGACGAGGACGAGCCGGGCACCTTCCTTGCCTTCCGGGGCCACCAGCTCGTGGACGGCGCGGGCCAGCTGACGCGGGCCCTCCTCCAGGGCGGTCCTGAGCGTCCCGGGATCGGTGTCGACCGCGTCCGCCATCAGCATCAGCGCCTGACTGACGGGCTGCTCCCCGGGGCACATCGCCAGGACCGGCCACCGGTGCGATCCGCTCACCGGGAGCACCTTCCGGTACAGCGCCGGCACCAGTCCCGCGTGCAGCAACGAGGACTTGCCCGTTCCCGACGCGGCCACGACGACCGCCGGTCCCCCACCGTCGAGCCTCGCCGTCACCATGCGTACGAGTGCTGCCGTGGCACGCTCCCTGCCGAAGAACCAGGACGCGTGCGCCGCCTGGTACGGAGCGAGTCCGCGGTAGGGGCACTCGTCTCCGTTCGCACGGCGGCGCTGGTCCGGGAACGCGACCGCCAGGCGCCCCAGTAACCCGCCCGTCCCCAGCGCCGCGTCGCAGGCACCGGCGACCGCCGGAGTCAGCGGCTTGTCACCGGTCTCGACCCGGGAGAGATACCCCTTGGTGTAGTGGATCCGCTCACCGAGCTTCGCCAGGGACACCCCCTGCTCCTGACGGAGACGTCTCAGTTCGTGTCCGGGGTGGACATGTGGACGGCTCCCCTGGTCACCGGGCTCTCCGACATCCGATTCGTTGCTCATGACCTTCTAAGGGGCTCGCGGGCTCCGAGGTAGCTCCCGGTTCGGGCAAGAAGCCGATCGAGTGATCTCGCAGCGATACGGATGACGGGAGGTCCCCCGCCGAAGGGCACCCGAAAGGAGAGTTTGATATTGACTATCGTTTTCATATAGCGTTCGTTGCCGACGACGACCCAGGAGGTCCCCATGGCAGTCCCGAAGCGGAAGATGTCCCGCAGCAACACCCGTCACCGTCGCGCCCAGTGGAAGGCCACGACACCTCAGCTCGTGCCCGTCACGGTCGACGGCACCGTCCACCAGGTGCCGCAGCGACTGGTGAAGGCGTACGAGCGCGGCCTCCTGCACCCCGAGGACTGATCCGCTCCATGGCGCAGAACCGTCTGCCCGTCACCGTGCTCTCGGGCTTCCTGGGAGCCGGCAAGACGACGCTGCTCAACCATGTCCTCGGCAACCGCGAGGGCATGCGGGTCGCGGTGATCGTGAACGACATGAGCGAGATCAACATCGACGCGGCACTGGTGCGCGGGGGCGAGGCCGCACTCTCACGCACCGAGGAACGCCTGGTCGAGATGACCAACGGATGCATCTGCTGCACCCTGCGCGACGACCTGCTCGAAGAGGTGGACCGGCTCGCCCGCGAGGGGCGCTACGACTACCTGCTGATCGAGTCCAGCGGCATCTCGGAACCGATGCCGGTGGCGGCGACCTTCTCCTTCCCGCGCGACGACGGGGCGACCCTGGGCGACCTCGCCCGGCTCGACACGATGGTCACCGTGGTCGACGCGGCCAACTTCCTTCCGGAACTGGCGGGAGGTGACGGCCTCGCCGAGCGTGGACTCGACCAGTACGAGGACGACGAGCGCACGGTCAGCGACCTGCTCATGGACCAGATCGAATTCGCCGACGTCATCGTGCTGAACAAGCTGGACCTCGTGGACGAACGAGGGCGAGAACAGCTCGTGGCCGCACTCACTCGCCTCAATCCGGTGGCCCGGATCGTGCCCGCCCGCCGAGGACGCGTGGAACTGTCCGAGGTTCTCGGCACCGGCCTCTTCGACCTGGAACGGGCCCAGCAGGCCCCCGGATGGGTCCGGGAACTGAATGGGGACCACATGCCGGAGACCGAGGAATACGGAATCTCCAGCACGGTCTTCCGCTCGGACCGCCCCTTCCATCCCGACCGCCTGTGGACGTTCGTCACCGACGAGCTCGACAGCGGCCGGTACGGGCAGGTTCTGCGCTCCAAGGGCTTCTTCTGGCTGTCCAGCCGGCCCGACGTGACCGGACTCTGGTCACAGGCGGGCTCCGTGGCCCGCTTCGAGCCGTCCGGCGCGCGCGACGCCGACACCACGCAGGGCCAGGAGCTGGTCTTCATCGGCACGGATCTGCGTACCGAGGCCGTCCACGAAGCTCTGTCCGGGTGCCTGATGTCCGAGGGAGAGGCGCGGCCCACAGCCGATCCGTTCCCGGAGTGGGGCACGTACGGCATCGACGACACGTGTGAGCAGGAGCACCCGGAACCGGTGGCGTCCCACCCCTGAACTCCGGGCCGGACGGTGGTCGCAGCCACGGCATCGTCCGGTCCGGCCCTGTCGCACGCTTCCCCTCGTCCCGGGGCGCCATCTGGCGCCCCGGCAGGCGGTGACGATCCCGCCTCGCCCAGCCCGCACCGCTTTCCGCACAGTTGGGGCAGGTGCCCGTCGCGGCGACGGCGTGCCGTACGTCCTCGAATCCGTGACGAGGCCCGAGCTGCGCCACCCACTCCTCCAGCGCCTGGGAGACGAAAGCGACGCCGGCCCCGCAGACCCGGCACCTCAGATGGCGCTCGTGCACGGGTGGCAGATACCGGTACGACTTCACCGCGCCCCGGGCGTGGACCGTTTCGAGCCGCCCCTCCGCGTCCGCGTCGGACAACGCCCGGTACACCGCCGTGAGGCCGATGCGGATGCCCCGCTGCGTCATCGCCGCGTGGCGACCCTGTGCACTCAGGAATCCGCCGTTCTCCCGGAGGGCGGCCAGCACTTCGGGCCGCCGGTCCGCCGCGCTGCGGCGTCGATCGGGGGCGGTGACCATGGTCGTGCCGCTCGCACGGAGGGGCCTGGACGACGCGAACACCTCACACCCGCCGGGGCAGTTGCCAGATCTCGTCGATCGCGTCATCGGTCAGCACCTCTCGAGGATCCCCCTCTCCTCGCAACCGCCCCTCCTGGAGCAGCAGGACGTGGCCCGCGGACCTGGCCACCTCGAGGTCATGGGTGGCCTGCACGACCGTCACCCCCTCCTCGGTCACCTCGGCCAGCACCTCGGCGATGAGCCGCTGAGCCGTCGCATCGAGGCCGGTGGTGGGCTCATCGAGTACGAGCAGATCAGCCTCCTGCGCCAACCCCTGTGCAACGAGGGCGCGCTGGCGCTGGCCACCCGACAACTCCCCCAGCTGCCGATGGGCGAGTGGGCTGATGCCGAGCCGGCTCATGCTCGACTCCACGACATCCCGGTCCCGCCGCGACAGCCGCCGCCACAGACCGCAGCGCCCCCACCTCCCCATCGCGACGGCGTCCCGCACCGTCAGCGGGAGCACGTCGGCCGCCCTGCTGCGCTGCGTCACGAACGCCGCACGCCTGCCGGTCCGATGCTCCACTTCTCCCGCTGTCACCTGGATCACCCCGGAGATCACCCCGAGAAGCGTGGACTTGCCCGAGCCGTTCGGTCCGACCACAGCCGTGGTGGTGAACGCCGGTACTTGCAGGGTGAGTTGATCCAGTACCGCACGATTCACGTAACCGGCCGACACTCCGTCGAGCCTTACCTGCCGCTGCATCTCCCGAACCTCTTCCCATGACGCTTCATTGTAGTGATAATCGTTTTCATTGTAGTGTCCGCCGCATGGAATGGTTGATGGGCCCCTTCGAGGTGACCTTTGTCCAACGGGCCCTGTGGGGCGGCATACTCGTGTCGCTGATCTGCGCCCTGGCCGGTACGTGGGTCGTTCTGCGCGGTATGGCGTTCTTCGGGGACGCGATGTCGCACGGCATGCTCCCCGGAATCGCACTCGCCTCACTGCTCGGGGGCAACCTGCTGGTCGGCGCCGCCGTGAGCGCGGCCGTGATGGCGCTCGGCGTCAGCGTCGTCGGCCGCTCACCCCGGCTGTCGCAGGACACCAGCATCGGTCTGCTCTTCGTGGGGATGCTGTCGCTGGGCGTGATCATCGTCTCGCGTTCGCAGTCCTTCGCGGTCGACCTGACCGGCTTCCTCTTCGGTGACGTGCTCGCCGTACGTTCGGCCGACCTGGCCTACCTCGGGGGCGCGCTGGTCATCGCGCTGGTGATCTCCGTACTCGGCTACCGGCCGTTCCTCGCGCTGGCATTCGACGAGCGGAAGGCGCACACGCTGGGGCTCCGGCCGCGCCTCGCACATGCGGCTCTGCTCGCCCTGCTCACACTGGCCATCGTCGCGTCGTTCCACGTGGTGGGCACCCTGCTGGTCTTCGGCCTGCTGATCGCACCACCCGCAGCCGTGCTGCCATGGGCTCGGCGCATCCCGGCGATCATGATCGGCGCCGCCTGCCTGGGAGCCGGCGCGACGTTCATCGGCCTGCTGCTCTCGTGGCACCTCCACACGGCCGCCGGAGCGAGCATCGCGGCTACGGCAGTCGTCCAGTTCCTGCTCTCCACCGCGGCCTCCGGCCTCCGCAACCGCTGGGCGCGGTCCACTCCCCCCACCCCCGCTCCCCCCACCTCCGCGATCCCCACTTCCGCGACCGACCGCCCGCACATGGAATACGGACATCCGTCATGACACTCAGAAAGATCCGAACCGCCACAGCACTCTCCTGCGCCGCCCTCGCCGGCTCCGGGCTGCTCCTCGGCTGCCAGAGCGGCAACGACGTGAAGGCCCCGTCGAAGGCATCGGCCTCGGCGAAACCCCACGGGTACGTCGAGGGAGCCGAAGAAGCCTCCGAACAGCAGTCCCGACTCGTGCTCGCCGACGCGGACACGGGGACGGTCAAGGTCCTGGACCTGATCACCGAGGACATCACGTCACTCCAGGGCAGTGAGGGCGTGCAAGGGCTGCGCACCGACGGCCGGTTCGCCTACCTGAGCACCGCCGGCGGAACCCGTGTCGTCGACTCCGGCGCCTGGACGGTGGAACACGGCGACCACGTCCACTACTACCGCGCCGCCATTCGCGACGTGGGGTCCGTCGCCGGTACGGACGCCGCCCACATCCACAGCGATCAGGCCGTCACCGCGGTGTCCTCCTCGAAGGGCGGCACCCACCTGCTCGACCGCAAGGAACTCGAGGACGGCACCGTCCCCCGTGGCAGCGCGCTGACCGGTGCGGGCAGCGGGGCGGTCGTCCCCTACAAGGAACATCTGCTGGTCACGGGGGCAGGTGCCGGGAAGGACACCGTCGAGGTCCGCGACCGTGAGGGCGCACGGGTCAGCACGCTGAAGGAACCGTGTGCCCAGGTGCGCGGTGAGGCCGTCACCCGCCGGGGCGTGGTCCTCGGATGTGCCGACGGCGCCCTGCTGGTCAGCGAGGACAAGGGCACGTTCGAGGCCGAGAAGATCCCGTACGGCACAGCGGTGAAGGCCTCGGAACGGGCCGTCGACTTCCACCACCGGGCGGGCAGCACCACGCTCGCGGCCAGGTCGGGCGACGCGTCCGTCTGGGTCCTCGACGTCACCGACCGCGCCTGGACGCGGATCGAGACCGGCCCGGTCGTGGCCGCCAACACCGCCGGAGAAGGCTCTCCGTTGCTCGCGCTCGGCAAGGACGGTGTGCTCACCGCCTACGACATCGCCACCGGGAAGAGCGTCGCCCATAAGGAACTCCTCTCGAAGGGGGCCGGGTCCGCCGCCATCGAGGTCGACACCACCCGCGCGTACGTCAACGACGGCGCGGCACGAAAGGTCTACGAGATCGACTACAACGACCGGCTCCGGCTCGCCCGGACCTTCCCGCTCGACTTCGCCCCGACCTACATGGTGGAGACAGGCCGATGAGCATCGATTCCGCCACCGGGCGCACGCGTCGGGTGCCCGCACGTCTCCTTCTCGCGTCCCTCGCCGGCGTTCTGCTCCTGGGGGTGAGCGGCTGCGCGGGAAGCGAGCAGGGCCGCCCCTCCGTGGTCGTCACCACGAACATCCTCGGTGACATCACCCGCAACATCGTGGGCGACGAGGCCGAGGTGACCGTGCTGATGCAGGCCGGAGCCGATCCGCACTCCTTCGGTGTCTCCGCTCCGCAGGCGGCGTCCATCGAACAGGCCGATCTGGTCGTCTACAACGGGCTCGGCCTGGAGGAGAACGTTCTGCGCCATGTGGAGGCCGCCGAAGAAGCCGGTGTCTCCACCCTGGCGGTCGGGGAGGCCGTCGATCCGCTCACCTACACGGCGGGCGAGTCGGCCGACGAGCCCGACCCGCACTTCTGGACGGACCCCGAGCGGGTCAGCAAGGCCGTCGGGCTCATCGCGGATCAGGTCACCGAGCACGTCAGGGGCGTCGACCGGACGGTCGTCGCGAAGAACGCGTCCGACTACGGATCACAGGTCACCGGACTGACGTCGTGGATGCGGAAACAGTTCAGCGACATCCCGTCCGAGCAGCGCCAGTTGGTGACCAACCACCATGTCTTCGGTTACCTGGCCCAGCGTTTCGGATTCCGGATCGTGGGCGCGGTGATCCCGAGCGGGACCAGCCTCGCGTCGCCGAGCGCCTCGGACCTCAAGTCCCTGTCGACCGCGATCGAGACGGCGGGTGTGAAGGCGATCTTCGCGGACTCGTCGCAACCCGACCGACTGGCCCAGGTGCTGAAACGCGAGAGCGACATCGAGGTCGACGTCGTGCCGCTGTTCTCCGAATCCCTCACCGCCGAGGGAGAGGGGGCGGCGACCTACCTGGAAATGATGCGCGCCAACACCCGGTCCATATCCACGGGACTGGGCACCGAATAGCCACGTTGTCGCCGGTCATGAGCGACAGCCACGGAGAGGAACACACGTAATGAAGCATGGAGCACGCCCGAGGACCGCGACTGCCGTCGCCGCCCTGCTCGCGGCTTCCGTCACACTCACCGCCTGCGGGGGCGACAACGAGGCGTCCGCCGCCAAGTCGGCGGACAAAGCGTCCGGTTCACCGGCCGCCGAGGTCGCGGACCCGATCGTCACCACGTACGACGGCGGCCTGTACGTACTGGACGGGAAGACTCTGAAGCTCGCCGAGGACATACCCCTGGAGGGCTTCAACCGCGTCAACCCCGCCGGCAGCGACCGCCACGTGATGGTCTCCACCTCGACCGGCTTCCAGGTGCTGGACGCAGCGGGACGCAAGCTCACCGACGTCGAGTTCGAAGGAAGCAAGCCGGGTCACGTCGTACGTCACGCGGGCAGGACCATCCTCTTCGCCGACGGCACCGGAGTGGTCACGGTCTTCGACCCGAAGGACCTCGGCGAGACGAAGCCGAAGGCCGAGACGTACACCTCCGCCGCCCCGCACCACGGTGTCGCCGTCCAGCTCGCGGACGGCAAGCTGGTGACCACCCTCGGTACGGAGGAGAAGGGCGTCGGCATCGCCGTACTGGACAAGGACCGCAAGGAGATCGCCCGCAGCGAGGACTGCCCCGGCGTCCACGGGGAGGCGGCCGCGCAGGGCGAGGCCGTCGTCATCGGCTGCCAGGACGGTGTCCTGATCTACAAGGACGGCGTCATCAAGAAGGTGAAGAGCCCCACGGAGTACGGCCGGATCGGCAACCAGGCCGGGTCCGACGAGTCGCCCGTCGTCCTCGGTGACTACAAGAAGGACAAGGACGCCGAGCTGGAACGCCCGGAGCAGGTCTCGCTCATCGACACCGCGACGGGCAAGCTGCGGCTCGTCGACCTCGGTACGAGCTACACCTTCCGTTCGCTGGCACGCGGTCCGCACGGTGAGGCGCTCGTCCTGGGCACCGACGGCCGTATCCATGTCATCGACCCCACCACGGGCAAGGTGACCAAGAAGATCTCCGCCCTCGGTTCGTGGCAGGAGCCGCTGGACTGGCAGCAGCCCCGCCCGGCGCTGTTCGTACGCGACCACACGGCGTACGTCTCGGACCCCACGAACAAGAAGCTGCTGGCCATCGACATCGAGTCGGGCAAGCAGCTGGCCTCGACGGAACTGCCCGAGGCCCCCAACGAGCTGAGCGGCGTCAAGCAGCACTGACCCTCTCCACTCCCGAAGCAGGAGGAGCGCGTTCCCGCCGGGCGGGAGCGCGCTCCTCCTGCTGCCCCGTGCCGTCGCCTCGCCCTCCGGGCCGGGAAACGGCGACGGGTGGTGTCACGGCCCGCCGGCCGCACCCACCACCCGTCATCGACACCGAGGTGTCACCAGGAGGACTTGGTCACTCCAGGAAGGAACCCGGCGTGCGCCTGTTCGCGCATCCGGACCCGGGACAGCCCGAACTTCCGCAGGTGACCACGGGGACGGCCGTCCACACTGTCCCGGTTACGGACCCGGGTCGCGCTGGCGTTGCGCGGCTGGCGGCGCAGTTCCTCGACGGCGGCGCCCCGCTCGGCCTCCGGGGTGCCGGGCCTGCGGATGATCTCCTTCAACTCCGCACGCCGTGCGGCGTACCGCTCGACGATCGCCTTGCGCTTCTCGTTCTGCGCGATCTTGCTCTGCTTGGCCATCAGACCTTCACTCCCCTCGCCCTGATGCGGGCGACCGCTGCCTCGATACCGATGGTGTCGATCACCTTGATCGCGCGGGCGCTCAGCACCAGGCGTACATGCCGCCCTTCGCTGGGCAGCCAGTAACGCTTGCGCTGGATGTTGGGGTCGAACCGCCGCGACGTGCGCCGGTGCGAGTGGGAGATCTTGTTGCCGAAGCCCGGCTGTGCGCCGGTCAGTTGGCAGTGGGCGGACATGAAGTTACCTGCCTCTCATCAAGTGGGCCCCATATTGAACATGGAAACCATTGTCATATACTAGCGGCATGGCTCGCAACGAACTACGCCCGATCATCAAGCTCCGCTCCACCGCGGGAACGGGCTTCACCTACGTCACCCGCAAGAACCGGCGCAACAATCCCGACCGACTGGTGCTGCGGAAGTTCGACCCGCTCGTCCGCCGCCACGTCGACTTCCGCGAAGAGCGCTGACACCGCGAATCCCCCGCCCGGCACCCCCGACCACGAGGACACCGCCTTGAAGCCCGGAATCCACCCCGCCTACGGCCCCGTCGTCTTCCGCGACATGGCCGCCGACTTCGCCTTCCTGACCCGCTCCACCCTGACCAGCGACCGGACCGTCGAGTGGGAGGACGGCAACACTTACCCGGTCGTCGACGTGGAGATCTCCTCCGCGAGCCACCCCTTCTACACCGGGACCGCCCGTGTCCTGGACACCGCGGGACGCGTCGAACGCTTCGAGCGGCGCTACGGCCGCAGTGAGGGCCGGTGATGGAGGACAAGCACGCGCTCCCCGTCGTCCTCGTCAACGGGCTGCACTCGGACGCCCGCCACGAGGTGGTGGAAGGGCTGTTGAGGGGTGTACCGCACAGCGTCGCGCTGCACCATGACCTGGCGACAGCGGAGAAAGGCACGGTGCACCGGACCGTACGTGACATCTCCGGGACGCTCTCCAGCGGCGAGGCCCCCCTGGTGAACGACTGCGCCTGCTGCGCCCTGCGCGAGGACCTGATGCCGGAGCTGGAGCGACTGGCGGCCGACGGAGTGACCGCGATGGCCGTCGTCGAACTGTGGGACTCCGTCGAGCCCAGGGCGATGGCCGAGGTCATCGCCGCACACGGCGAGGGCCTGGTCGAGGTGACCGGTGTGATCACCGCCGTCGATCCCGCCCTCGTGCTGCCCTACCTCGTCAACGGCGACGACCTCGCCGAGGCGGGACTGGCGGCCGCGGCCACCGATCAGCGGACGATCGGCGACACCTGGGCCCGGCAGCTGGAGTACGCGTCGGCGGTCGCCCTCGTGGACGACGGCCGGGCGGACGAGGAGGACCGGGCGCTGATCGGTCAGCTGCACCCGACCGCACCTCAGGCGGCGGCCGGTTCGAAGGAGCTGACGAAGCTGGCCCTCGCCGGGTTCGACGTGGAAGCGGCCGGTGCCGGCCAGCATCCCGCCTGCGCCCTGCTGCCCCAGGAGGCCGAGGAGGCCGGCGTCAGCACTCTCGTGTGGCGCAGGCACCGCCCGTTCCATCCCGAGCGCCTGTACGACGCACTGGAGGACCTGAGCTGCGCGGCCGCCCGCAGCCGGGGCCGGTTCTGGCTCGCCGACCGCCCCGACACCCTCCTGTCCTGGGACGCGGCGGGCGGCGCGCTCTGCGTCGAGAACAACGGCCCCTGGCTCGCGTCCCTGCCGGACGCCGCCTGGGACATGATTCCGCCGGTCCGGCGGGCGGCCGCCGCACTGGACTGGCACCCCGAGCACGGCGACTGCTGCCAGCACCTGGTCTTCGTCTCTCCCGGCCTCGACCGGGACGGACTGACCGCTCTGCTCGATTCCTGCCTGCTGACCGACGCCGAGTACACCGCGGGCCGCGCGGCGTGGAAGGACCTGCCGGCCGCGTTCGACGCGCTCCTCGACCCGGTCCACTGACCCCGTCGCGCACCCGCCCACCCAGCCCCGTAAGGAAAGACCCATGGCCCGACGCCAGGAACCCCGTAAGCCCGCCAAGGACCGCCCGAACCCGCTCGACGCGGCGAAGATCACCTACATCGACTACAAGGACACCGATCTGCTGCGGAAGTTCATCTCCGACCGGGGCAAGATCCGCAGCCGCAGGGTCACCCGCGTCAGCGCCCAGCAGCAGCGACAGGTCGCCGCGGCGATCAAGAACGCGCGCGAGATGGCACTGCTGCCGTACGCCGGCTCCGGCAAGTGATCCGTGGTCCGGGGCAGCCGTCGCGGAACTGCCCTGGGGTGACGTCCGAAAGCCCTGGGTGACGGGCCTGAACTCCGGCAGAGCGTCCGGAGGTGTCCGCACCCGGGCAGGCTTACGCTGCGAGACATAGGTACTGGGAGGACCACTGATCGGCCGTTTCCGTCGGCTGCCCGTCGGCAAGGGCTGATCGGGTGACAGCGCGCATATGACAGGCGCCGGTGCGGACCACCGCACCGGCGCCTGTCGCTGTTCACGTTCATACATGACGCAGGCATAGAGGCCACTCGGCCTGGACATCATGGATACGACAATCCTCCTGCCGAGCTGACCCATCACCTGCGGCGGCGCGCCGACCAGTGCCCACGGCAGTCGAGCTGTCGCTGCCCCCCACTGAGAGGCGAGTGCCGCTGTTGGCTGTCCCCTTGTTCCTGGACCCGAAGCTCGAACAACCCCTCACGTCCTTACTGACCTCCTCCCGCTTCCTGCACGACCTCGTGGACGGGCTGGGGTCGCCCCTCAACGTGGTGCTTCCGGACCGGATCGCCGAGAACGTCGCACGGTTCCGGTCCGTGTACCGTCGCCACCACCTCGAGGGTGAGATCTGCTTCGCCCACAAGGCCAACAGGTCGAGCGCACTGGTACGCCGGCTGGCGACCACCGACGCTGCCATGGACGTCGCGTCGCTCGGCGAACTGCAACACGCGCTGGCCTGCGGGTTCACCCCTGGCCGCATCGGTGCGACCGGGCCCAAGGAGCCGGAGTTCCTCTGGCTGGCCGCACGCGCCGGCGTCACGGTGAACATCGAGGGCCACGCCGAACTGGACGCACTCGCCGCGCTGGTGCGCCGCCACGAGCTGCCACGGGTGCGGGTCATGCTGAGGTTGTCGGACTTCTCGGGCACCGCGGTGAAGGTCCTGAGCCGCCGCAGCCGCTTCGGCTCCCCCGCATCGGAGTTGGCCGGCTTGCTGGATGCCTGCGAGCGGCACCGCGACTCCGTGGAGGTGGTCGGCGTCTCCTACCACCTCGACACCACCAGCCTCGACGAGAAGGCCCTCGCGCTGGAGGGCTGCGTACGGGCCATGGACGCGTGCAGGGCCCGGGGAATGCGGCCACGGGTGATCGACATCGGCGGCGGATTCGGGGTCAGCTACCTCGCCGACGGGGCCCAGTGGGAGCGGTACACCAGCCAGCTGACCCTGGCCGCGATGGGCCGGCGCGAGGCGCTGGCCTGGCGCAATCACGCGTACGGGCTGAGCAGCGAAGGGGGAACCCTCCGTGGCAGTCTGGAGCTCTACCCCTCCCACCGCCCGGTCGCCGGGGCCGACTACCTGGACGAGCTCCTGCGCAGTCCCGGCCCCACGCTCGGCCGCCCGCTGGCGACGCTGCTGCTGGAGAACCTGTACGACCTGTGCGTCGAGCCGGGCCGGGCGCTGCTGGACCAGTGCGGGCTGACCTTGGCTCGCGTGCTGGAGACGCGTCTCGAGACGGACGGAACCCACTCGGTACGCCTGTCGATGAACGCCGACGACTGTGCTCTCGAGGAGCACGGCATCCTCATGGATCCGATCGTTCTCCACCGCGGCAAGCCGTGGGAGGCGACGGAGGGCTCCGCGGAGGCCTTCGCGGTCCACCTCCACGGAAACCTGTGCCTCGAGTCCGATCTCATCACCCGCAGGCTGGTCTTCCTCCCCCGCCTGCCGGCCCCCGGTGACCTTCTGGCGTTCCCCAACACGGCCGGATACTGCATGGATTTCACCGCCCATCACGCCCAGCAACGCCCCCTCGCCCGCAAGGTTGCGGCTCACCGGGGCTCCGACGGCTGGCAGTGGCGACTCGACGATCAGTACTGGCCCATACATTCCGCAGAGGACGCACATGAGGTATGACAGCATCATCGAGACAGTCGGCGACACACCCTTGGTGCGTATCGCCCCTCACGTCCACGGTCTGCAGAACATCGACCTCTACGCGAAGCTCGAGTTCTGCAATCCCTTCGGTTCGCTGAAGGACCGGGCAGCCTGGAACATGGTCCGGCCCGGCCTCCCTTCGGCAGTCGAACAGGGAAGCCAGATCGTCGAGTTGTCCAGCGGGAACACGGCGAAGGCCCTTGCCGCCATAGCCGGGATGCACGGGATCGGGTTCAAGAGCGTAACCAACCGGATGAAGATTCCGGAGATGAAGGAGATGCTCCTTCTGCTGGGCGCCGAGATCGAGGAATTGCCGGGGCAGACCGAGTGCCTCGATCCCACGAACTCGGAGGATCCCCTGACCCTGTTCCACCGCGGTCTCAACGAGCCGGGGAGCGCCTACCTCCACACGGATCAGTACTACAACGCGCGTAATCCGGAGGCCCACGAATCCGGCACCGGGCCCGAGATCGTGGCGGACCTCGACGGACGGGCACCGGACTGGTTCATTTCCGGTGTCGGCACCGCCGGTTCGTCCACCGGAGTGGCGCGGGCGTTACGGGACCGGAATCCGAAGGTCGGAGTGGTCGGACTCGTCGCGGACAAGTCGGACTTCATCCCCGGGATCAGGAACATCGACGAGGTGCAGGAAGTCGGGATCTTCGATCCCCTCACCTACGACACCATCGAGAAGGTCACCTCCTCCGAGGCGATCGACGGAATGCTGACGCTCGTCCGGCGGTGCGGGATTCTGGCCGGGCCGACCGGCGGTGCCGCGTACTTCGGAGCGGTCCGGCATCTTCGGGACATCGGACCGCAGCTCACCGAACCCGCGACAGCCGTGTTCATCGTGTGTGACCGCGTCGAGAGCTATCTGAGTTACATCAGGAAGCGTCGCCCCGAACTCCTGGGCCAGCAGCCGCGGAACAACTCGGCTGCGTCCGTGTCTCCCGAGGAGCTGAGCGGAGCCACCGCCGTGGAGGTCGCCGAGGCCCGGAAATGGATGGCCGAGGAGAAGCCCCTCGTCGTGGACATGCGCAGCCCCTACGCCTATGCGGCCCTGCACATCGAGGGGTCGATCAACATCGTCGACGAGCTGTTCGAGGATCTCGTCCGCGGAGGGCTGCCGTTCAGCAAGTCCCAGCCGGTGCTGCTGGCGTGTCCTGTCGGTGAGAAGTCCCTGCAGTACGCGGCGCTCCTGACCCGGATGGGCCATCCGGACGTGCGCAGCCTCGCCGGTGGCATCATCGCCTGGCGCGATGCGGGCGCACCGCTGGTGCGGGAGTGACCCGCCTGCCGAGCGACGCTGCGGACGCGGCGAAGGAGGACCTGGCCGCCTGGAACAGCGCCCTCCGCGCGCAGTTCCCGATCGTGGCCGGTCACCCCGGTCTGGCCTATCTGGACAGCGCCGCGACCGCGCAGAAGCCGCAGGCCGTCCTGGACGCGGTCCAGGAGTACCTGACGACCTCCAACGCGAACGCGGGGCGCGGTACCTACCCGTGGGCCAACAGGACGACGAGTCTGATCGAGGAGACCAGGGGGCGGGTCAAGACCTTCCTCGACGACCCGGATCCGGGCACCTCGGCGGTGCACTTCGTCAGCGGCACCACCGAGGGACTGCGTCGGGTGGCCCTGGACTGGCTCGCCCATGAACTCCGCTCGGGGGACGAGATCATCGTGCCCTTCGCGGATCACGAGGCGAACGCCTCGCCCTGGCTGGAGGCGGTCGAGTCACTGGCCCGCCAGGGCACTCACGTCATCGTCCGGGAGATGCCCTACCAGTCCTCCTCCGGCGACTACGACACGGAGGAGCTCGCCGCGCTCGTCTCCTCCCGCACGCGGTTCGTCGCGGTGACCCACGTCCATCACGTCTACGGCGGGGACATGAACGTGCACCGGATCCGCCGGGCGGTGGGGCCCGACGTGGCGATCTGCGTGGACGCCGCCCAGAGCGTCGGACATCTCCCTGTCTCCATGAAGGCGCTGGACGTCGACTTCGCCGTCTTCTCCGGCCACAAGGCACTGGCCCTGCCCGGCTCCGGAGCGATCTGGTCCCGAGGCGTACGAGGGGCTCCCTTCGCGCCGCGCGGCTGGAGCGGCACACCGAACACGGTGGGCATCGTCAGTCTGGGCGCTGCCCTGGACTGGCTCGACCGGGCCGGGCTGGAGCGGATCGAACGGTGGACCGTGGAGCTGACCGCCCGGCTGACGGACGGGCTGCGCACGCTGGCGCCGTACGAAGTGGTGGGGTGCCAACTGAGCCTGGCGGAGGGCTCCTCGGTGCAGCAGCGGCACGGCATCGTGACGTTCAGGCACCGGGACATCGATTCGGTCGACCTCGGTTTCATCCTGTTCAGCCACGGTTTCATGGTGCGGGCGGATGGCCTCTGCCAGGGCCGGGCCGGTGAGAACCGCAGCTCCGTACGGGTCAGTCTGCACGCCTACAACAGCCGGCACGAGGTGGACCGGTTGCTGGAGGTGCTCGCCGAGCTGAGCTGAGCCGAACCAGTGCCGATGACAATCGTTTTCACCTGTAGATTCGGGGTCACGTAGCGGAACCGAGCGCGTAGAGGTGGTACAGCAAGATGAGCGTGAGCATGTCGACGGCCCAGTTGTGGGTGGACCGCTGGGAACAGCAGCAGCAGCGGTACGCGATCGACCGGGAAGAACGCTTCACCGTGGTCGCGGATGTCGTGGAACACGTGACGGCCGGTCATGAGACTCCGCGCGTGCTGGATCTGGGGTGTGGGCCCGGCTCGCTGCCCGCACGGCTGATCGAACGCCTGCCGCGGGCCGAGATCGTCGCCGTCGACATGGACCCGCTGCTGCTGGCGCTGGCCCGCGCCCGCCATCCGGACGCCGCCCGGTACGTCGAGGCGGTGATCGGTGAGGAGGGCTGGACGAGCGCTCTCGAGCTCCAGGGGCCGGTCGACGCGGTCGTGTCCACCACCGCGCTCCACTATCTCCCCGAAGGAATGCTGCGGAGCACGTACGCGGAGCTGACCGCGCTGCTGCGGCCCGGCGGCGTACTGATCAACGCGGACCATCTGTCACAGGACGGGGCCGGGTTCGCCGAGATCGCCGAGTTCGTCGGGGTCCGCCGGGCCGAACGGCGGCACGCCTTCGATCACGAGGACTGGGAGGCATGGTGGTCCGCCGTCGAGAACGAGCCCGAGCTGACGCAGCTGTGTGCGGAGCGCCGTAAGCCGGGCTCCGCCCACGCCGACTGCGCCGTCACGCTCGGCCGGCACGTCGAGCTGCTGGCCGAAGCGGGCTTCGGCCATGCGAGCCCGGTCTGGCAGGTGGGCAACAGCTACGTCCTCGTCGCCATCCGGCAGTAGGCCGGGCAGGACGGGGCGGGGGCGCGCCGGCACGGCGTCGCCCCCGCCCTCATGAACGGTGCGGCACGGCCGTCACCTCTCGGCGTACCTGAGATGGGGCGCGACGCTGCGCAGCTTCTCGCACGTCTCCTCGGTCTCCCGTGCGGGGACGGACCGGCCTGTGCCACCGGCACCCGCACGGAGCCAGGTCCTGTCCCCCTCGCCCAGCAGCGTGCGAAGGGCCAGGGCCGCGTCCGGTGAACCGTCCGTGCCGCCTCGGGAGACCGCGCCGCCGTACAGGCCGCGGGGCCCCTGCTCGTATCGCGCCGGCGCGCTCAGGGCAGCGCGCTTCCGCGTCCCCAACCTCACGGGTCAGTACACCTAGGCAGCTCCCGAGCTTGTCTTCGCCCCTCGCCGGGCACTACTGTCGCCACGCCTTGGTGAACGGGAAATCCGGTGTGATGCCGGTGCGGCCCTCGCCACTGTGATCGGGAAGTCCGGCTCCGGCCCTCGCGGGCAGCCACTGGGTCCTTGTGACCCGGGAAGGCGGAGTTCGGGCGGTGGTACCCGTAAGCCAGGAGACCGGCCAAGGCACTTCAACCATCCACGAGGTGCTGGAGAGGGTCTGCTGAGCCATGCACATAGCCGAGGGTTTTCTGCCTCCGGCGCACGCGATCGCCTGGGGTGTCGCGTCCGCGCCGTTCGTCGTCCACGGAGTCCGGTCACTCACGCGTGAGGTCAGGGAGAACCCTGAGAGCACGCTGCTCCTGGGGGCTTCCGGGGCCTTCACGTTCGTTCTCTCCGCCCTGAAGATCCCCTCCGTGACGGGGAGTTGTTCGCACCCCACCGGCACGGGGCTGGGCGCCATCCTGTTCCGCCCTCCGATCATGGCGGTCCTGGGCACCGTCACCCTGCTGTTCCAGGCCCTGCTTCTCGCCCATGGCGGCCTGACCACGCTCGGCGCCAACGTCTTCTCGATGGCGATCGTGGGGCCCTGGGCGGGTTACGCCGTCTACAAAGTGCTGCGCAGGTACGGCGTGTCGCTGATGGTGGCGGTGTTCTTCGCCGCGTTCGTCGCCGACCTGTCCACCTACTGCGTCACCAGCGTGCAACTGGCGCTCGCCTTCCCGGACCCGAGCAGCGGATTCGCGGGCGCGCTCGGCAAGTTCGGCTCCATCTTCGCCGTCACCCAGATCCCGCTCGCGGTGAGCGAAGGGCTTCTGACCGTGCTGGTGATGCGCCTTCTCGTGCAGTCCAGCAAGGGGGATCTGACCCGGCTCGGCGTGTTCCTCACCGGCAGGCAGACCCGGACCGAGGCAGCCGAGACCGAGGCGGTGGCGTGATGAACCGGAACACGAAGATCAACGCCCTTCTGCTGCTCGTCGTGGCCGCGCTGGCCGTCCTGCCCGTGGCCCTCGGTCTCGGTGACGGCGAGAAGGAGCCGTTCGCGGGCGCCGACTCCCAGGCCGAGACGGCGATCACCGAGATCGATCCCGACTACGAACCCTGGTTCTCCCCGCTGTACGAACCGCCGTCCGGCGAGATCGAGTCGGCGCTGTTCGCCCTGCAGGCCGCACTCGGCGCGGGCGTCCTCGCCTACTACTTCGGCCTGCGGCGCGGGCGCCGCCAGGGCGAGCTGCGCGCGACCGCGCAGCAGGACAGCGGCGGCGCCGAAGGCCGCGCCGGGGACTCCACGGCCCGGAGGAACTGAGCACCCGTGCTGCCGATCGACGCGGCGGCGCACAGCAGTCGCTGGCGCCGCCGCCATCCCGTCGACAAGGCCGTGCTCGGTCTGGGGCTCACGGTTCTGGCGATCTCGCTGCCACCCTGGCCCGGCGCGGCCCTGGTCCTCGTGGCCTCCCTCGCCGTACTGCTCGGGCCGGCGGGCGTGACCGTCCGCCTCCTGTGGCGGGCGTACCGGGTACCCCTGGGCTTCTGTGTCACCGGGGCGGCCACACTCCTCGTCCAGATCGGCGGGCCGGACGGGCCCGTCACCTTCGCCGAGGGGGGGCTCGTCCGCGCCGGGGAACTGCTGTTGCGCACCTCGGCCGCCTCGCTCGGGGTCCTGCTGTTCGCCTTCACCACCCCGATGTCCGACCTGCTGCCCCGCCTGGTCGTGGCGGGGGTGCCCGCACCGGTGGTGGACGTCGCACTGGTGACGTACCGCATGAGCTTTCTGCTCCTCGACTCGGTACGCCGCATCCGGGAGGCCCAGGCGGCCCGGCTCGGACACACCACCCGGGCGGCCGCCTGGCGGTCCGTGGCGGGGCTCGGAGCGACCGCGTTCATCAGGGCCTTCGACCGCGCGGCCCGTCTCCAGGCGGGGCTGGCCGGGCGCGGCTACGACGGGACCCTGCGTGTCCTGGTGCCCGAGGCCCGCGTCTCCATCCGGTTCGTGACCGTGAGCATCACCGTGCTCGCGGCTCTCACCGCCCTGACCTTCGTCCTGGAAAGGCTTCTGCCTTGAGCGAATCCGTGCTGCTCGCCCTGCGGGGCGCGTCCTTCGCGTACGAGGACGGTCCTGCCGTGCTCAGCGGCCTCGACTTCGAGGCGCACGAAGGGCGTGCGCTCGCCCTGCTCGGCCGGAACGGCAGTGGGAAGACCACGCTGATGCGGCTCCTCAGCGGCGGACTGCGCCCGCGTGACGGGCAGTTGACGGTCGAGGGCCGCCCTGTCACGTACGACCGCAAGGGGCTGACCCGGCTGCGCACCACGGTCCAACTGGTGGTGCAGGACCCGGACGACCAGTTGTTCGCCGCATCCGTCTCGCAGGACGTGTCGTTCGGACCACTGAACCTCGGCCTGTCCGACGCCGAGGTGCGGGCCCGGGTGGACGAGGCGCTCACCGCCCTCGACATCACGGCCCTGGCGGACCGGCCCACCCATCTCCTCTCCTACGGGCAGCGCAAACGGACGGCCATCGCGGGCGCGGTAGCGATGCGGCCCCGTGTGCTCATCCTCGACGAGCCGACCGCCGGGCTCGATCCGGACGGTCAGGAACGGCTGCTCGCCACGCTCGGTTCCCTCCGCGACGGTGGCACCACCGTCATGATGGCCACCCATGACGTCGACCTCGCCCTGCGTTGGGCCGACGACGCCGCGCTCCTCACCCCGGCCGGTGTCCGGGCCGGCCCGGCGCCGGCGATGCTGGCCCGTACGGAGCTCCTGCGGGAGGCCGGGCTGCGGTTGCCGTGGGGCATCGCGGCCACCCGGCTTCTGCGTGCGCACGGTCTGCTGGACGACACGGCACCCGGCCCCCGCACCCCGGAGCAACTGGCAGCCGGCTTCGCCCCGCCGACCGTCGCCGAGGGAGCGTCGGCAGACGGCTGAACGCCCCTCGTGCCCCATTTCCGCTGCCCGTTCGAGGCAAACGCGCCGCGTGAGGACACCTCTGAACATCGGCCGCTTTCCTCTCTGGTTGACACATATTCACCAGCCGAACCGACGTACGAATGCGGCCATTGCCACTCCACCGGCATATGCATGAGCCACACAGGCGCGGTTGATCTCGAATACTGAGAATCGATAGTGGGGCACATCTCCAGGCCACAGACCTCCGTCACACAATTCGGCTCGATGGGCATCGACTTTCGGACTCTTCACAGAGGGTTAACTCCATAAGCGCTCGCGCCTGTTAGCGTCCCGAAGGAGGGGTGAGAATCCAGCAGGAGGTAACGGGTGCGAGCTGCGGCAGTCCGGTGCGTGCTCGCGTTCCTGTTGGTCTTCCTATTGGCCCCGTACTCCGGCACGCCGTCAACAGACGTACCCGCGTACGCCGCGGAAATCGGTGTGGAAACTCCCCCGAAAGCGGGCGCGGGAGCGACGCACGGGGAGTACGGCACCTGTGGCACACCGGATCGCGGGGGTGAGTCGAACGGCCTCCTGCGCCATCGTGACCGGCACCGCTCAGCGACCGTTTCCGCTCCCGAACTCCCGTCGCGCTCCGCGGTGACGAGTGACGTCAGGGGCATACTCGCTCCGGCAGCCGTCGCGGCGATGGGCAACGCGCGTCACACCTCCCGGTCCTCGACCGCGCACTCCTGCACCCTGCTTCAGGTCTTCCGCTGCTGAGCTGACCTGAGGCCGCTCGACGAACTCCCCTGCCCCTGCTCGCGGTCCTGCGGGACCCATCGGCCTGGGGCCGTACCGAGCTGCCCGCCGCGCCCCCGTTCTCGTACGAATGCCGACGCGCCGACCTCAGGTGCGCCAGGAGGTATCACCGGTATGCGATCTCTCGCCGACCACCCCACGGAACAGGTCCCAAGGATCAGCGGCAACACCGTCTGGGCACCCCCGCCCGGCGACGTGCGCTCGGCTCCCTTCCGCACGGGATGAGGGCCGCCATGGACCGTGTCAGCAAATTCCCCCACCTGCGGCAGGATTTCGCCGCGTCACTCGTCGTCTTCCTGGTCGCTCTGCCCCTGTGCGTGGGGATCGCCGTCGCATCCGGGGTCCCGGCCGAACTGGGCCTGATCACCGGCATCGTGGGCGGTCTCGTCACCGGCTTCATGCGCGGCAGCAGTCTCCAGGTGTCGGGGCCTGCGGCCGGTCTCACCGTGCTCGTCTTCGAGGCCGTCCAGGCCTTCGGACTCCCCGCGCTCGGGGTGATCGTGCTCGCCTCCGGGCTGCTGCAGCTCGCCATGGGAGCGCTGCGGCTGGGCCGCTGGTTCCGGGCCATCTCGGTCTCGGTCGTCGAGGGCATGCTCGCCGGCATCGGCCTCGTCCTCATCGCGGGCCAGCTCTACGCGGCCGCCGGCGCCGAGGCACCGCTCTCCGGCACCGGCAAGATGGCCGGCATCCCGGGGCTGCTGGCCGACGTCGTGTCCAGTCCCACGGCGCTCGCCTCACTCGCGGTCGGCGCCGGGACCATCGCCCTGATCGTGGGATGGAGCAGGTTGCCCGAGCGGGTGCGGGCCGTTCCGGGCGCGCTCGCCGCGGTCGTGCTGGCCACACTCGTCACACTGGCGTTCGGCCTGCCGGTCGAGACGGTCCAGGTCCAGGGACTGCTCGACGCCGTCCAGGTTCCCGCCCTGTCCGAGTTCGGCGGGCTCGCGAGCGTGAGCCTGCTCGGAACGGTCGCGGCCTTCACCCTGATCGCCTCCGCGGAGAGCCTGTTCAGCGCCGCCGCGGTGGACCGGCTGCACGACGGGCCGCGTACCGACTACGACAAGGAGCTGATGGCCCAGGGCACGGGCAACACCGTGTGCGGGTTCCTCGGCTCGCTGCCGATGACCGCCGTCATCGTGCGCAGCTCCGCCAACCTGCAGGCGGGCGCACGGACCCGGGCCTCCCGGGTGCTGCACGGTGTGTGGCTGCTCCTGTTCGCGGCACTGCTGCCGTCCGCGCTGGGTCTCATCCCCCTGCCGGCCCTCGCCGGCATTCTCATCCACGCCGGATGGAAGCTGATCCCGCTGCGCCCGCTCGTGGCGCTGTGGCGTGAGCACCGCGGCGAGGCGCTGATCCTGATCGTGACCGCCGTGGCGATCGTGACGGTGAACATGTTCGAGGGTGTGCTGACGGGGCTGGCCCTGTCGGTGGCCAAGGCGGCCTGGGACGCCTCGCACGTCAGACTGGAGATCGTGGACAGCAGTACCGAAGGCGTCCGGGCCAGGCTGACCGGCAACGCGACCTTCCTGCGGCTGCCGAAGATACTCGACAGCCTGGAGGAACTGCCCCAGGATCGGCCCGTCGAACTGGACCTGTCCGGCCTGAACCACCTGGACCACGCCTGCCGCACGGCACTGGAGAACTGGGCGGAGCGGCACAGCGCGTCCGGTACCGAGCCTGTCCGGCTGACCCGGTCGGACGCAGTGACGGCCGCTCCCTGAGGACACGGACGACTCGCCGGGCGCCTTCAGCAGGCGTCCCGGCGAGTCGTCCGGGGTGGTCAGCCGTTGGGCAGGATGACCGCGCGGCCGTTGATCTGGCCGGCGTGCAGCCGCTCGTAGGCGAGCGGGGCCTCGTCGATGGAGTACGTCTCGACGTGGACGTCGACGGCGCCGGCGTGGGCGAGCTCGATGACTTCGGCGAGCTCCTTGCGCGAGCCCCAGTACGGCGCGGAGACCGACGTGGAGAACGGCAGGACACCGAATCCGACGGGCAGCAGGCCGCCGCCGATGCCGACGATGGTGACGTCGCTGTCGACGGAGGCCATCGCACCGGCTGTCTTCACGGTCGGCTCGGCGCCGACGAAGTCGAAGACGACCTTGGCCCCGATGCCGCCGGTGAGCTCGCGGACCTTGGCCGCCGCGTTCTCGTCGGAGAGCACGGCCTCGTGAGCTCCGACGGTCCGGGCGAGCGCGAGCTTCTCCTCGGTGACGTCGAGGGCGATGACCCGTACGGCGGTCATGGCGCGCAGCAGCTGGATGGCGACGTGACCGAGGCCGCCGGTGCCGATGACCACGGCCGTGGCGCCGGGCAGCAGCTTCGGAAGCGAGCGCTTGATCGCGTGGTACGGCGTGAGGCCCGCGTCGGTCAGCGAGACCGTCTTGACCGGGTCCAGGTCACCGATGGGCGTCAGGTGACGGGCGTCGTCGACGATCATGTACTCGGCCATGGCGCCGGGGTTGCCCAGTCCGGGCGGGTTGATGCCGAGGTCGGCGGCGCGCAGGCAGTAGTTCTCCCTGCCCTCCGCACAGTTCACGCAGGTGCCGCAGCCCCAGGGGCCGTAGACGGCGACCGAGTCGCCCACCGCGAAGCCCTCGGCGCCCTCGCCGAGCGCGGCGACCGTACCGACACCCTCGTGTCCGAGGGTGAGCGGCAGTTCGTAGGGGAATCCCTCCGCGGGCCAGCTCATCACGGCGATGTCCGAGTGGCAGACACCCGCCGCGCTGACCTTCAGCAGGATCTGGCCGGGCCCCGCCACGGGCTCGGGAATCTCGACGACCTCGGGCGCGGCGCCGACGGTGCGGTACTGGACGGCTTTCATGTCTCTCCCTCGTTCTCCGTACGTCCTTTGTGACCCTCGTGGTGGCGATGCGCCACTCGGGGGTCAGGAGGCGGAGTAGCCGCCGTCCACCAGGTGGTAGCTGCCGTGGATGAAGGAGGCGCGGTCGGAGAGCAGGAAGGCGGTGAGCTCGGCGACCTCCTCCGACGTGCCGAGGCGGCCGGCCGGGTGCAGGGAGATCAGGTGGTCACGGGCCGGGGAGTCGGTGTCGCGGAGCAGCGGGGTGTCGATGAAGCCGGGGCCGACCGCGTTGATACGCACGTTCTGTGCCGCGTACTCGAGTGCGGCGGTCTTGGTGAGGCCGACGACGCCGTGCTTGGCCGCGGCATAGGCCGGGGAGCTCGCGAAGCCGTTGGTGCCGAGGATCGACGACATGTTGACGACGGCGCCGCCGCCTGCGGCGAGGATGGCGGGGAGCTCGTACCGCATCGAGTAGAAGACGCCGCTGAGGTTGGTGGCGACGACCTTGTTCCAGTCCTCGATCCCGTACTCGCCGGTGGGCTGCGCGGGGCCGCCGATGCCGGCGTTGTTCACGGCGAGGTGCAGGGCGCCGAACGTGTCGACGGCGAACCGGACACCGGCCTCGACGGAGGCGGGGTCGGTGACGTCGAGGGCGACCGCTGCTGCGCGCGCGCCGGTGGCCCGCAGCTCGTCGGCGGCCTTACGGGCGCTCTCCTCGTTGTAGTCGGCGACGACGACGGCCGCGCCGCTCGCGGCGAGCCGCCGGGAGAGGGCCAGGCCGATACCGGACGCGCCGCCGGTGACAAGGGCGACCTTGCCCGCGAATTCCGTCTCGTAGGCGGTGGGGAGGTGGGTGCTCATGGTGTGCTTCCTTGCGTGGTGCTGTGGGGCGCCGGCCCGTCCTGCCGGGGTTGCGGCAGGTTCGTGGAGAGGGCGTCGAAGGCTTGTACGACGAACTCGGGCAGGGCTGCCGGCCGGCCGCCCCGTACCCATGCCGCCTGGGCCGCGAGGAGCGCTCCGGCCCCTGCGGCGACCGCCACGGCGGGACGGAGGTCCTGTCGTGGATCGACACCGAGCCGTTCCGCGATGATCCTGACCGACTCCTCCTGGGCGTCCACACGGATGTGGTGGTACGCCGCGTACAGCGTCGGTTCCTCCTCGACCATGACCAGCAGGTCGAAGATGCGCGGCCTCAGATGCCAGGGTTCCGCCTCCGGGTCGTCGAGCCAGTCGAGGACGGCCAGACGATAGGCGGTGAGCGGTGGTTCGGCCGCGGGACGCTCGCGGAGCGCCCGGTTGATTCTGTCGCCGTCGCCCCGCACTGCGTCGAGGACGGCGGCCTCCTTGCTCGGGAAGTACCGGCTGAAGGTGCGCCGGTCGACGTCGGCCGCCTGCGCGATCTCCTCGACCGTCACGCTCCTCGTACCGCGCTCGAGTACCAGATCGAACGCGTGCTGAGCCAGCGTGTCCCGGGTCCTGCGCGCCTTGCGGCTACGCCTGTCCGGGCCGTTCCCTGTCGAACTCATAGTTGCATCGTACACCTTCAAATGTCCCAATGGGACTTTTGTCTCACCGGGACACAAGAGTACGAGGACACGGGGACGCGCAGGGCACGGGGACGTGAAGGGCACGGGCGGCGCCGGTCACTCGCCGGCGGACCTGCTCACCCTCTCGACGAGAGCCGCGACCATCGGCTCGTCGGGACCCGGCTGCGGTTGGGACTCCGCCAGTTGGGATGCGGCCCGCCGCACCACCCGGTACAGCGGACCACGCCCGTGTTGCAGGCCGCCCCCTTCTCTCCCGGTGCCGGGCACCCCGGGGCGCCCGGGTGCCGCCCTGGGGCACCCGGGACCGTATCCCTTCGGATCCCGGGCCGGAGTTACGACAGGGGCCTGCTCCCCTCAGGTGCGTCCTTGCCGCCCCGGCTGAGCACCCCCGGCCACCAGGCGGTGGGCCCGATGTCCCGGACGAGCGCGGGCACCAGGAGCGAACGCACCACGAGGGTGTCCAGCAGGACGCCGAACGCGACGATGAACGCGATCTGGACCAGGAAGGCGAGCGGGATGACCCCCAGGGCCGCGAAGGTGGCCGCCAGCACGACCCCGGCCGAGGTGATGACCCCGCCCGTGGTGGTCAGTCCACGGAGTACGCCCTCCCGGGCGCCGTGGATCAGGGACTCCTCGCGGACCCGGGACATCAGGAAGATGTTGTAGTCGACGCCCAGCGCGACCAGGAAGACGAATCCGTACAGCGGGACGGACGAGTCGGTGCCGCTGAAGCCGAGGACGTGCTCGAAGAACAGGGACGCGATTCCCAGCGTGGCGAGGAAGTTGAGCGCCACCGTCGCCACGAGCAGCAGCGGCATCAGCAGGGAGCGGAGCAGACCGATCAGGATGACGAGGATGATGACCAGCACCACGGGCACGATGATGTTGCGGTCGTGTTCGGCGGTCTTCTGCGTGTCGTACTGCTGCGCGGTGTAACCGCCGACGAGTGCCTCGGCGCCGGGGACCGCGTGGACCGCGTCGCGGATCCGCGTGACGGTCTCCTTGGCGGCGTCGCTGTCGGCCGCGTCCGCGAGGGTGGCATCGATACGGACCCGGCCGTCCACGACGAGCGGGTCTCCGCCCCCCGGGCGCCCGGAGGCCGTCACCACGGAGACGTTCGCGACGCCGGGCATGTCCCGGGCCGCGGTGACCACCTGCTGGGTGCGGTCGGCGTCGGCGATCACGACGGCGGGGTTGCCCGATCCGCCGGGGAAGTGCCGGCCCAGGGTCTCCTGCGCGCTGACCGACGGTGCGTCGTTGACGAAGATCTCCTTGAGTGGCACCCCCTTGGAGTTCAGGGTCGGCATGAAGGCGGCACACGCGAGGAGACCGATCAGCGTGACAGCCCACACCTTGCGCGGGGAGCGGTCGACCAGACCGGCGATCCGCGACCAGATCCCCGTCGAGCCGGAGGCGGGCTCGGCCTCCCCCTCCTTCGGCTTGGCCGGCCAGTACGCGGCCCTGCCCAGCAGGACCAGGACGGCCGGCAGGAAGGTGAGAGCGCTGAGGACGGAACACACGATGCCGATGGCGCCCACGGGCCCCAGGGCGCGGTTGTTGGTCAGGTCGCTGAGCAGCAGGGCGAGGAGGCCCAGCGCGACGGTGGCGGCGCTGGCCGTGATCGGCCCCGCGGACTCACGGAGCGCGGCTCGCATCGCGGTCCACCGGTCCGCGTGCCGCACCAGCTCTTCGCGGAACCGTGCGGTGAGCAGCAGGGCGTAGTCGGTGGCGGCGCCGATGACCAGGATCGACAGGATGCCCTGGACCTGCCCGTCGACCCGGACGATGTCGTGGTCCGCCAGTACGTACACGATCGCGCAGGCGACGCCGAGGGCGAAGACCGCGCCGATGATGATGATCAGGGGCAGCAGCACACTCCGGTACACGAGGAGCAGGATGACGAGCACGGTCACCAGCGCGACACCGAGAAGCAGTCCGTCGATGCCGGCGAAGGCGTCGGACAGATCGGCCTGGGAGGCCGCGGGGCCGGCCAGTCCGACCACCGTTCCGGGTACGCGTTCCGCCGCGCTGCGGATGTCCGCGAGCGCGTCGGGAAGGCCGTCCCCGAGGTCCGGCCGCAACTGGACGACACCTTCGAGCGCCTGACGGTCCTTCGACGGCAGCGCGGGACTCACCTGACCGGCGACGCCCGGCCCGCCCTCCACGGAGGCGAGCGCGGCCGTCGCGGCCTTCTGCTGCTCGGCGTCGAGCTTTCCGCCCTCGGCGTCGGAGGTCCAGACCACGACGGCGGGGACGGTCTGCTGCTTGCTGAACGCCTTCTGGGCCTCGACGACCCGGGTGGACTCGGCGCTCTGCGGCAGGAACGAGGCCTGGTCGTTGGTGGCTACTTCACCGAGCTTCCCGGCGTACGGGCCGAACGCCCCGCCGACGACGAGCCAGGCGAGAACAAGGAATACGGGGACGAGGAACAGCCGGCGAACCGGCTTCGATGCGGTGGACATGGGGCTCCTGGGGCGGCCGCGATCTCTCAATCATAATGTATCTCAATGATTAAGATTACATGCCGCAGAGCACACCTCTGCGAGGGCAGGGCGGTTCAGCGCCGGGGAACCTGCATTCGGGCGAGTTCGCCGTTCATCCGGCCGAGGAAACGGAGCGCGGCCTCCAGCTCCTGCGGCTCGGAGGCGGAGCGCGCCTCCGCCGCCGCCTCGGCGAGAGGCATGAAGAAGGAACGGGCGGCCGACTTGGCCCCGGATTCGTAGTACAGGTGCACGACCCGCCGGTCGGAGCTCTCCCGCGCGCGCCGGATGTGACCGGCACGCTCCAGGCGGTCCAGACAGGCGGTGACCGCGCCGGACGTCAGGCCGAGGTGTTCGCGCAGCCTGCCGGGGGTCAGCGGCGCGTCCGCGTCGAGGATCGCACCCAGCGCCTGTACGTCGGTGGTGTGGAGACCCTGCGCATGCGCGAAAGCGTGAACCAGTCGGTTGATCTCGCCGTTCATCCGGCGCAACTCCACGGCGAGCGCCTGGAGCTCCGGCACCCCGGTGGCACCGGGGCGCGCTCCGTCACGAGAGTCGTCCGCACTGTTCACCGCCCCATACTAGGGCGCGGACGCGAGCGCGCGAGCTCCCTCCCCCACGGGACGGCGACGCCACTTCGGCAGTCCATCACCCCTCTATACTTCTACAGTTGTGTAGAAATCTGCTGAACGCGTACTCCGCGTACGGAAGAAGGAGCGGACGCCACGATGGTGTTCAAGAAACTGCTCGGCTCGCTCGGCGTGGGCGGCCCGACCGTCGACACGGTCCTGGAGCCCGGGGCCGTCACGCCCGGCGGCAGCCTCGGCGGCCACGTCCGGCTGAAGGGCGGCAGCGCCGATTTCACGATCGAGCACATCACGCTGGAGCTCGTCGCACGCGTCGAGGCCGAGCAGGAGGACGGCGAGTCCGAAGGCACTGTCGCCTTCGAGCGCTTCACCGTCAGCGGCGGCTTCATCCTGACCGCGGACACGGAGCACAGCATTCCGTTCACCGTGGCAGTCCCCTGGGAAACCCCGGTCACCGAGCTCTACGGACAGGACCTCGGCATCGTCCTCGGCGTACGCACGGAGCTCTCCGTCGCGGGCGCCAGGGACAAGGGAGACCTCGACCGGCTCACCGTGCGCCCCCTGCCCGCCCAGGAGGCCGTACTCGAGGCGTTCGGGCAGCTCGGGTTCGGCTTCAGCTCCGCCGACCTGGAGCTCGGGCACATCCGCGGCAGCGGACAGCGGCTGCCCTTCTACCAGGAGATCGAGCTCTCACCCGCACCGCGGTACGCGGACCGGGTCAACGAGGTCGAGGTGACGTTCCTCGCCGGAGCCGACGGCCTGGAGGTCGTACTGGAGGCCGACAAGCGGGGAGGCCTCCACTCCCACGGCGGCGACACCGTCAGCCGTTTGACCATCGGCGCGCACGAGGCCCAGGGACGCGACCTGGCCGCCGAGATCGACCGGTGGATCCGGGCGCTGGCCGACACCCGCTCGCCGCACGGCGCCCCGGGGGCGTACGGACACGCCGACGGGCCTGCGCATCACTCGGGCCCCGGCCTCGGCACCGCCGTGGCCGTCGGGGCGGCTGGTGTCGCCGTCGGCGTCGTGGGCGGGATGGTCGCCGCCGAAGTCATCGACGAGGTGGGCGACTTCTTCGAGGGCGACGAAGAGGAAGAGGAGGACGACGAAGGCTGAGGCCGGGACGGGGAGACACCCTGCCGCATCCTTCTACAGTGCTGTAGATTTTGCTCGCCCGGGCGCCCCAGGGCATCTTCGCGGTCGCCGTGCGAGTGGCCCACACCGTCAGGGAGAGACAGCCGTCATGTTCGGAATCAGCGAGATCGCCATCTTCATCGTCCTCGCCGTCCTGGTCTTCGGTGCCAGGAAGCTCCCCGAACTCGCCCGCTCCCTGGGCAAGTCGGCCCGGATCCTGAAGAGCGAGGCGCGGGCCCTGAAGACGGACGACGTCGCTCCTGCCGGCCCGGCGGGCCCCGGGGCCGGTGCGGCGGACCCGCGCGTCATCAAGGGCACCGTCACCGAGAGGACCGAACAGCACTGAGGTCCGGCCCGCCCCGCCACCCGGTGGGGTGGGCTTCGGCGTGTCAGGGCCCCGTCGGCAGACGGAATCCTCCGCACGGGTGACACCGTGGACGAAGGACACACGAGCCGGAGCGAGGGGCCATGGACAGCAAGGACGACAGCGGCGGACTGCGGTGTCTCGTGACGGGCGCGACGGGATACATCGGTGGCCGCCTCGTACCCGAACTGCTGGACGCCGGCCACCGGGTGCGCTGCCTGGCGCGCACGCCGGAGAAGCTGCGGGACCATCCGTGGGCGGCCGAGGCCGAGGTCGTCAAAGGTGATGTGACGGACGCGCAGTCCGTGCGCGCGGCGATGACGGACATCGACGTCGCGTACTACCTGGTGCACGCGCTGACCAGCGGGCCGGGTTTCGAGCGGACCGACCGTGAGGCGGCCCGCGTCTTCGGCGAGCAGGCGCGGGCCGCCGGAATCCGGCGCATCGTGTACCTCGGCGGGCTCACCCCCGCCGGTGTCCCCGAACGGGACCTGTCCCCGCATCTGCGCTCGCGCGCCGAGGTCGGACGCATCCTGCTCGAGTCGGGCGTGCCGACGACCGCGCTGCGCGCCGCGGTGATCATCGGTTCGGGTTCGGCGTCCTTCGAGATGCTGCGCTACCTCACCGAGCGGCTCCCGGTCATGGTCACCCCCAGCTGGGTGTCGACCCGGATCCAGCCGGTCGCGGTCCGGGACGTCCTGCGTTACCTCGTGGGCAGTGCGCACATGCCCGCCGAGGTGAACCGCGCGTTCGACATCGGCGGACCGGACGTCATGACGTACCGCGACATGATGCAGAAGTACGCGCAGGTCGCCAAGCTCCGCCACCGGCTGATCCTGCCGGTGCCGATGCTGTCGCCGGGGCTGTCGAGTCACTGGGTCGGACTGGTCACGCCCGTGCCGGCGTCGATCGCCCGCCCGCTCGCGGAGTCCTTGCGCTACGAGGTCGTGTGCCACGAGCACGACATCGCCGGCCACGTCCCCGACGGCCCGGGGCAGCCGTTCTCCTTCGCCACCTCGCTCTCGCTCGCCCTGCAGCGGATCCGCGAGGCGCGGGTGACGACACGTTGGTCCTCCGCCTCCACCCCCGGCATCCCGAGTGATCCGCTGCCCACCGATCCCGAGTGGGCGGGCGGCAGTCTGTACACGGATGTGCGCGAGCTCGACGTGGACGCCGCACCCGAGACCCTGTGGCGGGTCATCGAGGGGATCGGCGGTGACAACGGCTGGTACTCGTTCCCCCTGGCATGGGCGGTCAGGGGATGGCTGGACCGGCTGGTCGGCGGGGTGGGCCTGCGCCGGGGCAGACGGGACGCCCAACGGCTGAGGGTCGGTGACTCGCTGGACTTCTGGCGGGTCGAGGAGATCGAGCCCGGCCGGCTGCTCCGGCTCCGCGCGGAGATGCGGCTGCCCGGCCTGGCCTGGCTGGAGATGTACGCCGAACAGGGCGAGGACGGCCGGTCCCGTTACCGGCAGCGGGCCCTCTTCCATCCCAACGGGCTGCCCGGCCACGCGTACTGGTGGAGTGTGTCCCCCTTCCACGCGGTGGTCTTCGGCGGGATGGCCCGCAACATCGCACGGGCCGCCGCCAGGAAGGCGGCGGGTGGTCCGGCATGACCGTGGCAGTCGTCCTGTTCACCGCCGATCTGCGGCTGCACGACCATCCGCCGCTGCACGCCGCCCTCGCGTCGGCCGACGAGGTGGTCCCCCTGTTCGTCCTGGACGAAGCCGTCGAGGCCGCCGGATTCGGCGCGCCCAACCGACGCGCGTTCCTGGCCGACTGTCTCCGGGACCTGGACACCGGTCTCCGCGAGCGCGGCGGGCGCCTGGTCCTGCGGGAGGGTGACGTCGCCGCCGAGGCCGGCCGGATCGTCACGGAGACCGGTGCCGACACGGTGCACATGGCGGCGGACGTCAGCGCGTTCGCGCAGCGCCGCGAGGAGCGGCTGCGCGAGGTCCTCACGTCCGTGGGCTGCCGGCTGCGCGTACACGACGCCGTGGTCACCGCGGTCGCGCCCGGAGCGGTGGTGCCCTCGGGCGCGGGCAGGGACCACTTCTCCGTCTTCACCCCGTACTTCCGCCGTTGGTCCGAGGAGGGCGTCCGCGCCCCGTTCCGGGCGCCTCGCGCCGTGCGCGTGCCGGAGGGCCCGGCTTCCGCCGCGCTGCCCTCACGGGCGGACATCCCGGGGCTCTCCCCCGGTCTCGCCGAGGGCGGAGAGGCGGAGGGGCGGAAGCTGTTCTCCGCATGGCGCCGGCAAGGGCTCGCGTCGTACGAGGAACGCCACGACGACCTCGCGGGCGACGCGACCTCACGGCTCTCCCCGCACCTGCACTTCGGCACGCTCTCCCCCACCGAGCTGGTCGGCCGGTCCCGCGCCGCGGGGGGCCCGGGTGCGGAGGCGTTCGTACGGCAGCTGTGCTGGCGGGACTTCCACCGCCAGGTCCTGGCCGCGCGCCCGGCGGCCTCCCACGCCGACTACCGTCCCCGGCAGGACGGTTGGCGCAGCGGGCGGGCGGCGTCGGACGACACGGCCGCCTGGAAGGAGGGCCGCACCGGCTACCCGGTGGTGGACGCGGCGATACGGCAACTGCTCCACGAGGGCTGGATGCACAACAGGGGCCGGCTGCTGACGGCGAGCTTCCTCGCCAAGACGCTGTACGTGGACTGGCGGACCGGAGCGCGTCACTTCCTGGAACTGCTCGTCGACGGGGACATCGCCAACAACCAGCTCAACTGGCAGTGGGTGGCGGGGACGGGCACGGACAGCCGGCCCAACCGGGTGCTCAATCCGGTGACCCAGGCCAAGCGGTACGACCCGGACGGAGCGTACGTCCGCCGCTGGGTTCCCGAGCTCGCGGAGATCTCCGGGCCCGCCGTGCACGAGCCGTGGAAGCTGCCGGAGGCGGAACGCTCCCGCTGCGGCTACCCGGAACCGGTCGTGGGACTCGCGGAGGGCCTGTCCCGCTTCAAGGAGGCGCGCGGACTCGGCTGAGCGTTCAGATCTTCCGATAGCGGGCGTCGGCCCAGGAGAAGAGACCGAAGGCCGCCAGGCCGACCGCGATGAACGCGAGCAGCCAGGGCCCCGCGGGCGTCTCGGTGAAGGAACGCAGGGTGTCGTCCATGCCCTTGGCGCGGCCGGGTTCGTGCTGGACCGCGGCTGCCACGGCGAACCCGCCCGCCGTGGCGAAGACCGCGCCGCGGACGGTGCCGCCGAAGACGCCGGTGACGTCGACGGCCTGACGGACCTTCCTCGTCATCGTGCCCGTCCTCAGATGCTTGTGGTACGTGCGCGCGACGGCCCGGCAGGCCATCCAGAGACCGGCACCGATCACGGCCGCGCCCGCGACACCCACGATCCACCGGCCGCCGGTCCATTGCAGGGCACGCGCTGTGACGTCGTCGGTCTGCCTGTCGCTGGATCCACTGCCGCTGCTCCGGTCACCAGCGGCGTAGGAGAGCACGGAGTACGACACGAAGGCGTAGAAGAGGAAGCGTCCTGCGGCCGTGGCGCGCCGGCTCGTCCTGTTGCCGTCGGGGCCCGCCTGGCCGAAGAACGCCTCGGACAGGCGCCAGAGGGCCATGCCGGCCAGCGCCACCCCGAGCACCCACAGCAGGATGCTTCCGAAGGGCTTCTCGGCTATCTCAGCGATGGCACCGCCTCGGTCCGCCTGCTTGCCGCCTCCGTCGGAGAAGGCGATGCGCAGGGCGAGCAACCCCACCAGCAGGTAGATCACCCCGCGCGCCACGAACCCGGCGCGGGCGCCGACGTCCATGGCGCGGCTGCGCGCGGCTCTTCTGGCCTGACCACGTGCGTTCATCGACAGTGCGTTCGCGTTCATGCACTGCCGATTGCCCGTGAAACGGCGATCAATGCGGGAGAGCTATACCTCCTCGTCGCCCGGCTCGCTCCGGGCCGCCGCCTGCCCCCTGGCGCGCCGGCCGACGACGGACGCCGCTGCCAGGGCACTGCCCGCGAACGCGAGGGCGACGACCCACGGCTTGTCGAGGACGTGCCCGGTGGCGTGGTCCAGGGAGTAGCGGCCGGCGCCCGTCACCCCGATCGCGGCGGCGGCGAAGCCGAGGAACGCCGGGTACTCGTAGCCGCCGCCCATCGCGAAGAAGCCGGCGGGCGCGTGCACGGCGACCGCACCCGCCATCGTGCCCGCCGCGGCGGCACCGGCCGCGGGGGTGGCGAGGCCGAGGGCCAGCAGGACCCCGCCGCCCGCCTCGCCGAGGCCGGCCGCCAGGGCGCTGTGCTTCGGCGGGTGGAAGCCCATGGCCTCCATGGCCGCGGTGGTCCCCTCGACGCCCCCGCCGCCGAACCACCCGCCCAGCTTCTGGCTGCCGTGGGCCGCCAGGACGGCTCCCGTACCGACCCGGAGTACGAGAAGTCCGAGATCACGTCGGTTGATGCAGGTCATGGAGGTCTCCTGTCGGCAAGGAGGAGCAGCGGCGGTGAGCCGTACGGATCCACTGTCGTCCGGGCCGGGCTGTGGGGTCCGGTGGAGCTACGCCGTTCGTGGGCCGCCCGCGCCAGGACTGCGACGTACGTCATTGTGCAACTAGTTGCACAATCTCGTTCGGGTGGTCTACAACTGGCTCGACGACACCTGCGAGGAGCCCCGGATGAGCCCGTACCCCACCCTGCTGAGCCCGCTCGACCTCGGATTCACCACACTCCCGAACCGGGTCCTGATGGGATCGATGCACATCGGTCTCGAGGAGGTCGAGCGCGGCTTCGAGCGGATGGCCGCGTTCTACGCGGCCCGCGCACGCGGTGGGGTGGGCCTCATGGTCACCGGGGGGATCGCTCCCGGTCCACGCGCGTGTTCCTTCCCCGGCGGCGCCATGATGACCACCGAGGCGGAGGCGGAGCAGCACGCCGAGGTCACGGCGGCGGTGCACGCCGAGGGGGGCCGGATCGCGATGCAGATCCTGCACTTCGGACGCTACGCCCATCACCCGGACCTGGTGGCTCCGAGCGCGCTCAAGGCTCCGATCAGCGCGTTCACCCCGCACGCGCTCACCGACGACGAGGTCGAGGAGACCATCGAGGACTTCGTCCGGGCCGCGGAGCTGGCGCGGCGCGCGGGCTACGACGGTGTCGAGATCATGGGCTCCGAGGGCTACCTGATCAACGAGTTCATCGTCGCCGCGACCAATCACCGCGAGGACCGCTGGGGCGGGTCGTACGAGAACCGCATCCGCTTCCCCGTCGAGATCGTGCGCCGGGTCCGCGAGCGGGTCGGTCCCGACTTCATCCTGATCTACCGGCTGTCCATGCTGGACCTGGTGCCCGGTGGTTCCACGCTGGAGGAGGTCGTCCGTCTCGCACGTGAGGTGGAGGCGGCGGGCGCGACCCTCATCAACACGGGCATCGGCTGGCACGAGGCCCGCATCCCGACCATCGCGACCTCCGTACCGCGCGGCGCCTTCACCTGGGTGACGGAGAAGGTGCGGGGCGCGGTCTCCGTTCCGCTGGTGACCAGCAACCGGATCAACACCCCCGAGCTGGCGGAGGAGATCCTCGCCTCGGGCCGCGCGGACATGGTGTCGATGGCGAGGCCCTTCCTCGCCGACCCCGACTTCGTCGCCAAGGCGGCCGAGGGCCGCGCCGACGCGATCAACACCTGCATCGGCTGCAACCAGGCCTGCCTGGACCACGTGTTCAGCCTGCAGATCACTTCGTGCCTGGTGAATCCGCGCGCCTGCCACGAGACCGAACTGGTGCTTGCGCCGACCCGCGTCCGCAAGCGCGTCGCCGTGGTCGGCGCCGGGCCCGCGGGGCTGGCGTGCGCGGTCACGGCCTCGGAGCGCGGACACGCGGTGACGCTGTTCGACGCGGCCGACGAGATCGGCGGTCAGCTGAACGTCGCACGCCGGGTCCCCGGCAAGGAGGAGTTCGACGAGACGCTGCGCTACTTCCGTACCCGGCTCGCGGAGGAGGGGGTCGAGCTCCGGCTCGGTACGCGTGCCGACTCCGCCGCGTTGGACGGATACGACGAGGTCGTCCTGGCGACCGGCGTCGAGCCGCGCACCCCCGCGATCCCCGGCGTCGGGCACCCCAGCGTGGTCAGTTATCTGGACGTCCTGCGCGACGGCGTGGAGGTCGGTGACCGGGTGGCGGTCGTCGGAGCGGGCGGGATCGGCTTCGACGTCGCGGAGTTCCTGACCGACGGGGGCGATGCGGCGAGCCTCGACCCGGAGGTCTTCTTCCGGCAGTGGGGCGTGGACACGGGATACGCGGACCGGGGCGGGCTGCGGGCACCGGAACGCCCGAAGCCTCCGCGCACGGTGCATCTGATCCAGCGCAAGGCGAGCAAGGTCGGCGCCGGACTCGGGAAGACGACCGGCTGGATCCACCGCACCGAACTGCGCCACCGTGGCGTGACGATGATCGCGGGCGCCTCCTACGACCTGATCGACGACGAGGGTCTGCACCTCACCGTGGACGGCGAGCAGCACCTGCTGCCGGTCGACACCGTGGTGCTGTGCGCGGGTCAGGAACCGCGCCGTGAACTGTACGAGGAGCTGCGGGCCGCGGGGCGTCCGGTGCATCTGATCGGCGGCGCCGACGTGGCCGCCGAACTGGACGCCAAGCGTGCGATCCGCCAGGGCACGGAGCTCGCCGCGGAGCTGTGAGCGCCCGGTCCTGAGGTCCCTAGGATGCACTCCATGTCACTCCCGCACGCGATCCTCACCGCCCTGCTCGAGAAGCCGTCGTCGGGTCTCGAACTGACGCGCAGGTTCGACCGGTCGATCGGCTACTTCTGGCCGTCCACGCATCAGCAGATCTACCGCGATCTGGGGAAGCTGGAGCAGGCCGGACACATCCGGGTCCTGCCCACGGCGCAGCCGGCCCGGGGGCAGAAGAAAGAGTACGAGGTGCTGGCCGCGGGTCGCGAGGAGCTGACGGCCTGGGTGTCCCTGGCCGAGGATCCCCGGCCGGTCCGCGATCCGCTGCTGCTGAGGATGCGGGCGGCCGCCGTGGTCGGAGCCCCGGGACTGGCCGGGGAACTGCGCAGGCACCTGGCGCTGCACCAGGAGCAGCTGGCGGAGTATCTGGAGATCGAGAAGCGGGACTTCCCTCCGGAGCGGACCACCGAGGAGGACCGGCTGCGCCACCTGGTGCTGCGCGGGGGCATCGACCTGGAGACCTTCTGGACGGGCTGGCTGACCAGGGCGCTCGACGACCTGGAGGGCTCCGAAGAGCGGGGCGGCACCCGGACGCCCCGCTCTTCGGACGTTTCCTAACCGGGGCCGCCGCCCGGGGAACCGACCGGTTCCGGACGCAGCGTGAGCGGCTCGGTGGCGCGTGGGGCGGTGACAGGCCCACCGGTGATGACGACCCTCGACCGCTGCCTGGTGACGTCGGCCGGCGCGGGAACGGCCCCGGCCGCGCTCCGCGCCGCGCGGCTGAGCAGGATCACGCCCTGCACGGCGGCCCCGGCGCCGAGGAGCGCGGGGACCAGGCCGAGCAGTCCGCCCTGGAGGCGCTCGCCGAGCAGGACCAGGCCGATCGCGGCGGCGGCGACCGGATTGGCGAGGGTGACGACGGCGAGCGGCGCGCCGAGGCCACCCCGGTAGGCGGTCTGGGAGAGCAGCAGGCCGCCCAGGGCGAAGACGGAGACGAGTGCCGCCACCATCACCAGCCGCCAGCTCAGCAGCGGGCCCGAGTGGTCGGTCGCGGCGACCGTCAGGGTCTGGGTGAGGGCGGAGGCCACCCCGGACGTGACGCCCGACGCCGCGGCGTGCCGGAGGCCGGGGCGGGTGCCGGGGCGGCTGAGCGCGGCCACGAGTGCCATGGTGACGGCCCCGACGCCCAGGGCCTCGGGGAGGCTCAGTGTGTCGTGCGGCGAGGCGCCGCCCGCGGCCAGGAGCAGCGCGGCGAGACCGATGAGGGTGAGCAGCGTGCCGCGCCATTCCGTACGGCTGACCCGGCGGCCCGCGGAGCGGGCCCCGAGCGGGACTGCGGCGACGAGGGTGAGCGCGCCGAGCGGCTGGACCAGGGTGAGCGGTCCGTACTTCAGCGCGGCGACGTGCAGCAGCGCTCCGCCGGCGTTCAGGCCGACCGCCGACCACCAGGCTCCGCGGCCCAGCAGGCTCAGCGCTCCGGCCGAGGCTTCGGTCCGGCCGGCGAGCCGGGCCTGCGCCACCGCGGCGGCCGCGTAGGCGCCGGCGGAGACGAGGGAGAGCGCGACGGCTATGAGTGTGGCGTTCATCGCCGCACTCCGGACCGTGCGTACGCGGGGGACGCGTAGCTCTGCGCGGGGACGACCATCGGCCAGGACAGGTGCGTACGGACCGGCGTGCGCGGCAGCCGGAGCGCGGCGTAGGCGACGGCGAGCAGCGCGGAGACCACCATCGCGTCGAGCCAGTAGTGGTTGGCGGTGCCCACGATGACCAGCAGGGTGAACAACGGGTGCAGCAGCCACAGCAGGCGCCAGCGGGAGCGCGTGGCGACGATCAGCCCGACGGCGACCGCGAGGGCCCAGCCGAAGTGCAGTGAGGGCATGGCCGCGAACTGGTTGGCCATCGAGTCGGTCGCGGGGGTGTCTCCGTACACCGTGGGGCCGTAGACCTGCCCGGTGTCGACGAGGCCCGCCGTGTGCAGCATCCGCGGAGGGGCGAGCGGGAAGAGCAGATGCAGTGCGAGCGCGGCGCCGGTGAGCACGGCCAGGATGCGCCGGGACCAGACGTAGTGGCGCGGGCGGCGCCAGTACAGCCAGGCGAGGAAAGCCAGGGTGGCAGGGAAGTGCACGGCCGCGTAGTAGGTGTTCGCCGCCTGGACGAGCGTGGTGTCGTGCAGCAGAACGCTCTGCACGGCTCCTTCACCGGGGAGCCCGAGGGCTCGCTCGAAGCTCCATACGTGGCCGGCGTTGTGGAAGGCCTCCTCGACATGGCCGTTCGCGGCCTGCCGGCCGAGTTTGTAGACGAGGAAGAGTCCGGCTACCAGAAGCAGTTCACGGACGAGGGGCGGTCGGGCTGAGGTGTCCGGCTCCCGCTCCGCAGGCTCACTGCGGGTGTACATCACCCGTGCCCCTTTGCTGACGATGCGCTGTGACGACGTACCGCATGGCCAGTCCATGCCGTATCGATACGCCAGTGTACCGATACGTCGGCGTATCGGTACACTGGCGTATCGGTACACTGGCGTACCGAGGGTCCCCGCCGCAGAGTCGCAGAGAGGGAAGCAGATGCCGTCGCCCGGTTCAGCACAGGAGTCCGTACCCGCGTCACGCCGGTCGAAGATCACACCGGAGCGGGCGCAGGAGCTCTACTCCGCCGTGCTGGACCTGCTCCGGGAGAGCGGCTACGACTCACTGACCATGGAGGGCGTCGCCTCCCGCACCCGGTGCGGGAAGTCCACGCTCTACCGCCAGTGGGGCTCCAAGCCGGAGCTGGTCGTCGCCGCGCTGCACGGCACCCGCAGGACCCTGTTCTCGGACATCGACACCGGCAGCCTGAGGGGCGACCTGCACGAGGCGGCACGGGTGGTGGAGGCGGCGTCCAACCAGGACACCGCGCTGATGCACGCACTCAGCCACGCCGCACTCCAGAACCCCGACCTGCACTGCGCCCTGCGCTCCACTCTGATCACACCGGCCATCAGGGCGATCGACGCGATGGTCGAGCGCGCCGTCCGGCGAGGCGAGATCGAGGCGGGCAACCCCGCGGCGGACTACGTGGCCGCCCAGATGTTCGGCGTCATGCGCGCCCGGCCACTCCTGCGGGAGCGCTACGACGACGACGCCTTCCTCGCCCGCTTCATCGAGTGCGCCGTACTTCCCGCACTCGGACTCCCCACCTCCCCGCCCGCCACCCAGGGCGGCGGGACCTGATGAACGTGGGCCGTCGCCCGAGCGGATGACGACGGCCCACCCGCGCGCCGCACCGTGGGGACGGGGACGGCGCACACCGGCCGGCCGGTGGTTTCCGAGGAGACCACCGGCCGGCCGCATTTTTCCCACCCACCCCCTTTCTCGTCCTCTTGACGATATCTATCGGGATCCATTATCGTCTCCATGACGAGAAAGAGGGGGTCCCGACATGGCTGACATCACCCGGCGCTTCGGCTGGCGCCACCTGCGCTCCGCGCCCACCACCCACATCCGCCACCACCATCGCGGCAGGCTCGCCCATGACGGCCCCGGGATCAGCTTCTGGTACCGCTCGCTCTCGGCGGCGCTCTCCGAGGTCCCGGTCGACGACCGGGAGCTGGCGATGGCGTTCCACGCCCGCACGGCCGACTTCCAGGACGTCACCGTGCAGGCCACGGTCACCTACCGGATCAGCGACCCGGCCGAGGCCGCCGCCCGGCTCGACTTCTCGGTGGACCCCGACACCGGGGTCTGGCGCGGTGCGCCGCTGGAGCAGCTCGCCACCCTGCTCACCGAGACCGCGCAGCAGCACACCCTGGACGTCCTGGCCCGCACTCCGCTCGCAGCCGCCCTCGTGGACGGGGTGGCCGCCGTACGGGAGCGGGTCGCCCACGGACTCGCCGCCGAGCCCCGGCTGCCCGCCACCGGCATCGACGTGGTCGCCGTGCGCGTCGTCGCCATCCGCCCCGAGGCGGAGGTCGAGCGCGCCCTGCGCACCCCGGCCAGGGAACAGATCCAGCAGGAGGCCGACCGGTCGGTGTACGAGCGCCGGGCGGTCGCGGTCGAGCGCGAGCGAACGATCGCCGAGAACGAGCTCGCCAGCAAGATCGAGCTCGCGCGCCGCGAGGAGCAGCTGGTCGACCAGCGCGGTACCAACGCCCGCCGGGAGGCCGAGGAGAAGTCGGCGGCCGACGGAGTGCGTACGGCCGCCGAGGCCGCCCGCACCGTGCGGCTGGCCCGCGCGGAGGCGGAGGCCGCCCGCGACATCGGTGCGGCGCGCGCCGAGGCCCAGGCGGCCTGGCTGCGGGCGCACGCGGATGTCGATCCCGGCACGCTGCACGCCCTGGCCGCGACGCGGCTGGCCGAGAACCTGCCACGCATCGACAGCCTCACCCTCTCCCCCGACGTCCTGACGGGCCTGCTCGGCCGACTCGCCAGGCCGGAGCCGGAGGCGCGGGCGTGAGCCTGGCCCCGCGCGCGGTGCTGGTGCACCGTACGACCGAGTACGAGGAACTCCTGGCGCGGCACGGCACACACGGGCAGGCCGCGTTCGTGCTCGCCGGCCGCGGCCGGTCCATCGAGGAGGTGGCCGAGCGCCACCGGCGCAACGAGCGGGCACTCACCGAGGTGGCGGCCGCCGTGCCGTTGCGGTGGCGGCGCTCCCGGGTGGAGCGGGCGGACCTCGACCGTTTCCTGTTCGGGCCCGAGGACGTGGTCGTCGTGGTCGGGCAGGACGGACTGGTCGCCAACGCCGCGAAGTACCTGTCCGGACAGCCGGTGGTGGGCATCGACAGCGATCCGGGCCGCAACCCGGGGGTCCTCGTACGCCACCGGGCCCGCGACACGGCGGCTCTGTGCCGGGCCGCCCTGTCACCCGACGGACACGTGGACGCCCTCACGATGACCGAGGCCGTCGCCGACGACACACAGCGGCTGCTCGCCCTCAACGAGATCTACCTCGGATCGTCCGGCCACCAGACCGCCCGCTATCGCATCGGCCCCGACGGCGCCCCGTCCGCCGGCGAGTCCCAGGCGTCGTCGGGTGTCCTGGTCGGCACGGGGACGGGCTCCACCGGCTGGCTGCGCTCCCTGTGGACCGAGCGCGGCAGCCCGCTGCGGCTGCCGGCTCCCTCCGATCCCCGGCTGGTCTGGTTCGTGCGCGAGGCCTGGCCGTCACCGGTCACCGGCACCTCGATGGTCGCGGGCGAACTGGGGCGCCGGGACGGCCTCAGGCTCACCGTCGAGTCGGACCGGATGGTGGTGTTCGGCGACGGGATGGAGTCCGACGCACTGGAGCTGACGTGGGGCCAGTCCATTCGGCTCGGAGTCTCGGACACCACTCTGAACCTGGTGGCGTGACCTCCGTGTGAGGATGACCGGGTCCTTGGGGCCCTGGGATTCCGGGGGCCCGCATCCGACCGGCCGGGAGCAGGCAGCGCATGACCACCGATTCCACGAACGTCCCGCCGCGGAACGCCCGCCCGCCGCTCGCCCAGGCCTCCTTCGGGGTGGGCGTCGTCGTGCGCGACGCGGCGGGCAGGATCCTGCTCGGCAGGCATCACGGCGGCACCTGGGAGCTTCCCGGCGGCAAGGTCGACCCGACGCACGAGTCGGTCGCGGCGGCCGCCGCCCGCGAACTGCGCGAGGAGACGGGTCTACGGGTACCCGTGGACGCCGTGACCGTCTTCGCGATGGTGCACGACGTGGTGGGCGGCATCAACCGGATCAGCATGGGCGCGCTGGTGGAAGCGGAGTCCGCGAGTGCCCGGGTCACCGAACCGCATCTCATCAGCGTGTGGCGGTGGACCGTCCCCGAGGAGCTGCCGAGCCCTCTGTTCGACCCGTCGGCCCAGATCCTGTCGGCCTGGCGTCCCGATCTCGGCATCGCCCATCCGGCTGCCCACCACCTGCGGATCGCCGCACCCCAGGTGGGGACCTAGAGCAATTAATCATTTGCCTAGGCCTCATAGGCAGAGTTAGCGTCGGTGCCATGAGAGCCGTACGTGAGCAGGACATCCGCGCGTCGTTCGTCAATTGCTCGAAGGGGGAGGCGAAGCGCCTGCCGATGCCCCGCGACCTGGAGGAGCGCCGGTGGGACGATCTGGACTTCCTGGGCTGGCGTGACCTCTCGGCGCCGGACCGGAGCTATATCGTCACCGAGCTGCACGGCGAGCTCATCGGGATCACGCTCCGTTTCCCGTCCCATCAGCGCGGCTTCCTGCACCGCAGCATGTGTTCGGTCTGCCTGACCACGCACCCCGGCAGCGGGGTGTCGCTGATGACCGCCCGGAAGCGGGGACAGGCCGGCCGGGACGGCAATTCGGTGGGCATCTACCTGTGCACCGACCTGGCCTGCTCCCTGTACGTACGCGGCAAGAAGGACCCCGCCCCCGGCGGGCGCTTCGAGGAGTCACTTACCCTCGAACAGCAGATCGAGCGGACCAGGAGCAAGCTCTCCGCGTTCCTCGGCCTGCTCGCCGCCTGACCGGGCGGGGCGTGACCGGCTGCCCGGTCAGCCGAGGCGGATCGCCACGGGGGTGTCCTTCAGCGCCGCGATGACGCTCTCGACGTGCGCCCGCGCGGCCGCCTCCGCCGCGTCGCGGTCGCCCGCGACCACGGCGTCGATGATCGCCAGGTGCTGCGGCAGCGACTGCGCCGGACGGCCCGGGCGCAGAGCGAGCCGGAACTGGTAGCGCACCATCTGGCCGTTCATCCGCTCGAGCAGGGCCTGCGCCACCTTCTGGTCGCTGACCTCACCGACGCATTCGTGCAGCCTGCGGTTCAGCACCGAGTAGGCGTCCGGGTCACCGTCCGCCACGGCCCTGCTCATCGCCGAGCCGATGTCCTTCAGCTCCTGACGCACCTCGTCGGAGGCGTACTCCGCCGCCCGCCTGGCACACAGACCTTCCAGCAGGGCCCTGCACTCGGTGATCTGGATCGCCTCCTCGACCGAGATCACCCGCACCCGCGCCCCGCGCCGGGGAATCAGCTCCACCAGCCCTTCGGCGGCAAGATCCTGCAGCGCCTCCCGCACCGAGCTCCGCGTCGCCCGGAAGACCTCGGACAACTCCTGCTCGACCAGGCGCTGTCCGGGCACCATGTCGCCCGCCGCGAGCGCCTCCCGGATACCGCTGGAGACCGCGTTCCGGCCTGTCCGGCCGGTGACCTGATTCGACGTCACCCCTCCGCCTTTCGCACATCGTCGGGACATCCCACACCGCGTGAACCCACACCGCGACACCAGCGATGATGCCTGAAACTTTCTCGTCAGGCATATTGTCAACAATTTCATCGACCGTTACGGTGACGTGAACGGACGGCCGGGTGGGACAGCCCGGCGAGCATCCCTCCGGCTCGTGCGCGCAGGCGATGCGTGCAGGCAACACCCGCAGGCACTTCACAGAGGAACGCGATGATCATCGACTGCCACGGCCACTACACGACGGCCCCGCCCGCGCTGGAGACCTGGCGGAATCAGCAGATCGCCGGACTCTCGGACCCGTCCGCCTCCCCGCTGAGGGCCGATCCGAAGATCAGCGACGACGAGTTGCGCGAGAGCGTCGAGCCGAACCAGCTGCGGCTGATGGACGAGCGCGGCATCGACATGACGATCTTCTCGCCCAGGGCGTCCTTCATGGCCCACCACGTGGGCGACTTCAGCACCTCCGCCGAGTGGGCGGCCATCTGCAACGAGCTGTGCTTCCGCGTCAGCCGGCTCTACCCGGAACGCTTCGCCCCCGCTGCCATGCTTCCGCAGTCACCCGGCACCGACCCCGCCACCTGCGTACCGGAACTCACCAGGTGCGTCGAGGAGTACGGCGCCGTCGCGCTGAACCTCAATCCGGACCCCTCCGGGGGCCACTGGACCGCCCCTCCCCTCACCGACCGCTCGTGGTACCCGCTGTACGAGAAGATGACCGAGTACGACGTCCCCGCGATGGTGCACGTCAGCACCAGCGTGAACCCCGCGTTCCACACGACCGGGGCGCACTACCTCAACGCCGACACCACCGCGTTCATGCAACTCGTGCAGGGCGACCTGTTCACGGACTTCCCCACGCTCCGGCTGGTCATTCCGCACGGCGGCGGCGCGGTCCCCTACCACTGGGGCAGGTTCCGCGGTCTGGCGACGGCACTCGGGAAGCCGCCGCTCGAGGAGCACGTCCTGGACAACGTCTTCTTCGACACGTGCGTCTACCACCAGCCCGGCTCGGACCTCCTCTTCGACGTCGTCCCCACCCGCAACATCCTCTTCGCCTCGGAGATGATCGGCGCCGTCCGCGACATCGACCCCCGGACCGGTCACCACTTCGACGACACGCGCCGTTACACCGAGGCCGCCGGGCTGTCCCCGGAAGGATTGGCCGACATCCAGGAGCACAACGCGCGCTCCGTGTACCCACGCCTGGACGCCCTGCTGAAGCGTCAGGGCCGCTGAACCCCGCGGAAGGAAGTGAGCACAGCCATGTACGAACTCGGAGTCGTCCACCGCACGGTCGAACGCCCGGACCGTGCGGACGTCGAGGCCCTGAAGCCGTTCGGTGTCAGCACGGTCCATGAGGCCATGGGCCGCACCGGTCTGATGCGCCCGTACATCCGCCCCGTCTATCCGGGGGCGGCGTTCCGCGGCACCGCGGTGACCGTACTTCTTCAGCCGGGTGACAACTGGATGCTGCATGTGGCCGTGGAGCAACTGCAGCCGGGCGACGTCCTCGTGGCGGCGTGCACCACCGAGTGCGAGGACGGGTTCTTCGGCGAGCTGCTCGCCACGTCGGTCCGCGCTCGCGGTGGCGTGGGTCTGGTCATCGACGGCGGGTGCCGTGATGTCGGAGAACTGCGGGAGATGGATTTCCCCGTCTTCAGCCGTGCCGTCAACTCCAAGGGCACCGTCAAGGCCACCCTCGGCTCGGTGAACGTGCCCGTCGTGTGCGCCAACGCGCTGGTGCACCCGGGCGATGTCGTCGTGGCGGACCCGGACGGCGTGGTCGTCGTACCCGCCGGCCGGGTCGCGGAGGTCGCGAACGCCTCCCGCCGCCGTGAGGACAACGAGGCGGACAAGCGCCGCCGCCTCGCCGCGGGAGAGCTCGGCCTCGACATGTACGGCATGCGTGGCCCGCTCGAGGCCGCGGGGCTGCGCTACATCGACTGACCGAGGGCGCGGCGACGCGAAGCGGACGCGGGCGACCCCGCCCGGTCCGCCGCCCCCGCGCACCCGGGTGCACCCCGCGCCTCCCCCCATGAACCACGAGGAGATCCCATGAGTGTGCGTTCCCCCAAGACCCCTGGCTGGCTGGACTGGCACCAGGAGCCGTCCGTACCCGCGTTCCGGCTCCCGGCGGGCGCCGTCGACGCCCACTGCCATGTGTTCGGCCCGCAGGACGAGTTCCCCTTCGCCGCCGAGCGCAAGTACACGCCGTGCGACGCGGGCAAGAGCCGGCTGGCCGCTCTGCACGGCCGTCTGGGAGTCAGCCGCGCCGTCATCGTCCAGGCCACCTGTCACGGCGCCGACAACACCGCGATGACCGACGCCGTCCGCTCGGCCGGTGACCGGGCGCGGGGCATCGCGACCGTCCGGCCGGACATCTCCGACGCCGAACTGCGCGAGCTGGACGCGGCGGGGGTGCGCGGGGTGCGTTTCAACTTCCTTCGCCGCTTGGTCAACACCTCCCCGAAGGAGGACCTGACCAGAATCGCCGACAGGATCGCTCCGCTGGGGTGGCACATCGTGCTCTACTTCGAGAGCGCTGATCTTCCCGAGCTGGAGGACTTCTTCGGCTCCCTGCCCACCCCCCTCGTGGTGGATCACATGGGCCGGCCGGACGTGACTCTGCCGGTGGGCGGCCCGCAGTTCACCCGTTTCCTCCGCTTCGTCGGCGCCAACGACGTATGGGTGAAGGTGACCTGCCCCGAGCGCCTCAGCGTGACCGGTCCCGCCGCCCTCGACGGGGAGGAGCACCCGTACGCGGATGTCGTGCCCTTCGGCCGCCGCGTGGTCCGGGAGTTCGGGGACCGGGTGCTCTGGGGCACGGACTGGCCGCACCCCAATCTCACCGACCACATGCCCGACGACGGGCTCCTGGTCGACTACGTGCCGCAGGTCGCGGTCACCTCCGAGGAGCAGCGCCGCCTCCTCGTCGACAACCCGATGAGCCTGTACTGGCCCGGCGAAGGCATCTGACTCCCTCCCCACCCGCACTCCGACAGGGACCGTCCCCATGCAGCACGCCAATGCGGCGAACCGGCTGGACCGGCTGCCGATCTCCCGTTTCCACAAGACCACCCTGCTGGCCGTCGCCTTCGCCTACTTCTTCGAGTTCGCGGACATCAACAGCTTCGCGACGACCGCCCCCAAGCTCATCGACCTCTGGGGCGTGACGGTCAATCAGGTCGCCTACGTCACCTCGCTGTCGTTCGTCGGCATGTTCATCGGTTCCATCGTCGCGGGAGCCGTCGCCGACCGGTGGGGCCGCAAGAAGACCCTGCTCCGCACCACACTGTTCTTCGGATTCTTCTCGTTCGTCTCGGTGTTCTCGTGGGACGTCTTCTCACTGGGCGTCTTCCGGGTCCTCACCTCGGCGGGCCTGTCCGCGATGACCGTCGTGGCGGTCATCTACGTCAACGAGATGTATCCGGCCGCCGTCCGCGGCAAGTACCAGGCGTACGCCATGGTCATCGGCATCTGCGGCACACCGGCCACCAACCTGATCGCCAGTCTGGTCGTCCCGCTCAGCGACTGGTCCTGGCGGCTGGTGTACCTGTGGGGTGCGCTCGGCGTCCTCCTGGTGCTGTTCTCCAAGCACCTCAAGGAGTCCCCCCGCTGGCACGAGAGCAAGGGTGACCACGCCGCGGCCGACGCGGTCCTGCGTGAGATCGAGGCCTCGGTGAGCGCCGAGAAGGGGCCGCTGGCGGAACCGGCGGAGCCCGTCGAGGAGCCCCCGGCGGTCAGGGCGCCGGTGCGTCTGCTGCTGCAGAAGAGGTACCTCGCACCGACGCTCCTGCTCACCGTCCTGTGGGTGACCCAGACCATCGGCTTCTTCGGCTACTCGAGCTTCGCGCCCACCCTGCTGTCCAAGGAGGGCTTCAGCGTCGAGAAGTCCGTCTTCTACATCGCTCTCACCACCGTCGGCGCGCCCCTCGGCTCCTTCCTGGCCTCCCTGGTCACCGACCGGTTCGAGCGCAAGTGGTGTCTCGTCGCCTTCGGCACGGTCATCGCGCTGTGCGGTCTGCTGTACGGGCTGACCTTCGACCCGATCCTGATCGTGATCTTCGGCTTCCTGGTGAACCTCTTCGAGCGCGGCTACACCGCCCTGGCGTACGCCTACTCCCCCGAGCTCTTCGACACCCGGAGCCGCTCCCTGGGGACGGGCATCACCTACGGGATCGGCCGGCTGTCGAACGCCGCGGGTCCGCTGATCATCGCGGCGCTCTACAACCGCACCGGCTACCAGAGCGTCTTCTACTTCATCGCCGGCGTGTGGATGGTGGGCGCCGTGGCCCTGGCCGTGTTCGGCCCCCGGACCCGGCCGTCCCGTCCGGCCGTGCGGAAGACGACGCCCGTCACGTCCGCTACCTGAGCGGCCGGGCCCTGGGCACCACGACCGGGGAGCCGTCGCCCGGTGCGCCGAGTATGTCGGCGTCCACTCCGTAGAGCTCCTTCACGAGGGCCTCGTCGACCGTCTCGTCCGGTTGGCCCCCTGGCGCAGCAGGCCCTGCCGGGGGTGGCGAGGCGGTTGCCCGCCAGGGTCCGGGTGAGGCAGCCCGCGATGCCGAGCGCGGCGCTGACCATGAGGCCGGGCGAAGACGCGGGGGTCCGGAGACGGATTGCGACAGGCTCATTCCGGCCGAACTCGCCGTCACCGCGAGGGCGATGCAGGAGCAGTGCGGCGGCGAGCTCCGCTGCGGCGCGGCAGGAGCCAGGACAGCGTCCCGGTCCGCAGCACGGTGCTGTCGGGGGGGCACAGTGGTGCCGGTGTGCGACACCGGGCCCGTCGCTTTCAGGTCGGTCATGCCTCGGCCCCAGCGGTGGACAGCCGGGAGGAGCGGGCGATCCAGACGAGCACCGGCCGCGCCGAGGCACGTACCGACGAGGAGAGCGGCGAGCGTACGTGGAAGGCGTACGTCCATGACGGCCGGCCGGATCTGTGCATCGGCTCGGGCGGAGGGGTCACCGAGGAGGAAGTCCCAGGCGCGCCCCGCAGTGCTCTCACCCGTGCCGATGACGAGGGAGAGCAGCACAAGGCCACAAGGAGAACCAGAAGTACCGTGCAAAAACGGAGAGTTGAGCGACCTCGGGGTGGAGGACCTTCGGATGGGCGGGATCCGGCTGATCTTGGCCGACCCCCTTGCGCTATCGATATAAGGGTAGCCTAACCTAAGGGAACTCGTCCGGTTCTTGCGGGCCCTGGGCACCCCTATGCCCTGAAATGGCGCCGTGTGCACCATTTCTCTTCGATGCAGGCTTCGGAGAGGGTTCTGACGGAACAGGATTCGTCTGATTACAAACGGAGATCCCTGGCCATGGCGCCGCACTCGCCCCCCTCGTCCCGCGGAATCACACGTCCCGTCGTGTCGGCGACCTTGATCGCCCTGTGCACTCTCCCCCTGAGTGCCTGCGGATCCGAGGACGAAGCCGAATCCGCTGCCGCCGGCGCACCGGCGACCACGACCCAGGTGACGGACACGTCCGGGACGAAGGTGGAGATTCCGGCGGACCCCGAGCGCGTGGTCGCCCTCAGCGAGATGGGCCTGGACGCGTCCCTCTCGCTGGGCGTCGAGCCGGCGGGCCTGGCGGCGGGACGCGGCCGGAAGGACGCCCCCCGGTACGTGGCGAACCAGGCGAAGAGCGTCCCCGTGGTGGGCGCCGTCACCGGCCCGGACATCGAGAAGGTCGTCCAGGCGAAGCCGGATGTGATCCTCGCCGGACAGCTCGCCGACGAGCAGGTGCTCGCGCAGCTCCGGAAGATCGCGCCCCCTGTCGTCACCATCGGCAGCACCAAGGACTGGAAGAAGGCGCTCGAGCTCACCGGCACGACGCTCGGAAAGTCCGACGAGGCCGAGGAGTTCCTCACCGCCTACGCGGCCAAGGCCGCGGCCCTCACGACCGACCTCGGCTCCCGGGCTGGCGCCAGCGTGTCCGTCGCCCGCTACTCGGCCAAGGGCACCGCGGTCACGCCGCAGGGCGTCTTCGTCAGCGACGTCCTGAAGGACCTCGGCTTCGCGCGCCCGGGCGTCCAGAACGACAAGGGCGAGGGCCGCTCGACGCCACTCAGCGACGAGAAACTCCAGGAGATCGACGGCGACTGGCTGTTCATCGGCTCCCTCGACGCGGGCACCGACGCCGGTCTCCTCGCCGAGCTGGCGAAGAAGTCCGCCTACCAGCAGCTGGGCGCCGTGCGTGACGCACACGCGACGGTCGTCGACGGGACCGAGTGGACCAGCCTCGGTGGTGCGCAGGCAGCCGTCTCGGTACTCGACGACATCCGGAAGGCGATGGCCAAGTGAGCCCCGAGCAGGAACTCGGCGGCCGGATCGCCCTGGTGACCGGAGCGGGCCGCGGCATAGGCGAGGCGGTCGTACAGGCCCTCGCCGGCCGGGGTGCCCGCGTCCTCGCCACCGACCTGGCCGCGGACGGCATCGCCGCGCTCGAGAAGAGGTACGACGGTCCGGTGACCGCGCGCACGCTCGACGTCACGGACCCCACCGCCGTCGAGGACCTCGTCGCCGACGTGGAGCGCACGATCGGCCCGCTGGACATCGTGGTCAACGTGGCCGGAATCCTCCGTGGTGCGCCGGTCGCCGAGCTGTCGGACGAGGAGTGGGCGGCCACGTTCGCCGTCAACACCCACGGGGTGTTCCATGTGTCACGGTCCGTCTCCCGCCGGATGACCGAACGGGGCTCGGGCAGCATCGTCACCGTGGCCTCCAACGCCGCGGGCATCCCCCGTACGAACATGGCGGCCTACGCCGCTTCCAAGGCCGCGGCCGTGATGTTCACCAAGTGCCTCGGCCTCGAGGTGGCACCGCACGGAGTGCGGTGCAACACCGTCTCCCCCGGCTCGACCCTCACCGACATGCAGCGCGGCATGTGGACGGCGGGGGACGAGGAGGCCGCCGTCCGCCGCGTCATCGAGGGCGACCCGGCGACGTATCGCACCGGTATCCCGCTCGGCCGGATAGCGGACCCCTCCGACATAGCCGACGCGGTCGCCTTCCTGGTGTCCGACCGCGCCCGGCACATCACCATGCACGACCTGTACGTCGACGGCGGAGCCACCCTGCGGGCCTGATACCCGGCCTGCCCGGCCTCTCGTCCCGCACCGCCCGACAACCTGCCGACGCTCGAGCCGTCCCCACTGGAGACCACCCATGTCTGCATCTCTGCGCGTCCCCACCGTTCCTCCCCCACTCGACTCCCCCGGGGCCGCGACCGCCCTCCTGGAGGCCTACCGGCCCGGCACGGACCGCTTTCTCGCCACACCCCGGCACACCCTGCTCGGCTCCGGGACCACGGCCGAGGTGCCGCACGACGCACGCCCGCTGAGCGAGCGGGTGCGGGAGGTCCTGGACACCGCCCGGCGCGCGGGCGGCCCGGCCCCGGTCGTCATGGGCACGGTCCCGTTCGCACCCGACGGCGTGGCGGCCCTCGCGGTCCCGGAGACCGTCCGGTGGGCGACTGCCCTGCGCACGGACCCTCTGATCGCCCTGCACGGCCCGGACGCCGGTCAGGGCGAGGACTGGCGGATACGTGAGGTGCCGGCCGCTGCCGAGTACTCCGCGGCCGTCGCCGCCGCCGTGGAGCGGATGCGCGCCGGTGAGTTCGACAAGGTCGTCCTCGCCCGCACACTCGAACTGACCTCCGCACGTGACCTCGACCTGCCGGCCATGCTGAGCCGGCTGGCACGCCGTGACCCGGACGGTTACACCTTCGCCGTGCCCAGCGGCCCGGGACGCACCCTCGTGGGCGCGAGCCCCGAGCTCCTCGTGGCCCGCCGGGGCACCCAGCTGGTCGCCAATCCACTGGCGGGTTCCGCACCACGCAGCAGCGATCTGGCGGAGGACGTCCGCAGGGCGGCCGCCCTGCTGGACTCGCGGAAGGACCTGCACGAGCACGCGGTCGTGGTCGACGCCATCCGCGAGGCCCTCGCGCCGCACTGTGTGCGCCTGGACGTGCCCGAACGCCCCACCCTCGTACGGACCGCCGCCATGTGGCACCTGTCGACGACCCTCACCGGGGAACTGCGCGACCCCTCGTCCACCGCCCTGGACCTGGCGTCGGCCCTGCATCCCACTCCGGCGGTCTGCGGCACGCCGACCGATGTCGCCCGGCAGGTCATCGCGGAGTCCGAGCCCTTCGAACGCGGCGCGTACACCGGCATGGTCGGCTGGCAGAACGCGGCGGGCGACGGCGACTGGGTCGTGACCATCCGCTGCGCCGAGGCCGAGGGCCGCACCCTGCGCCTGTTCGCCGGCGCGGGCGTGGTCGCGCAGTCCTCGCCGGCCGCCGAGACGGCGGAGACCGAGGCCAAGTTCCGGACCTTCCTGACCGCTGTAGGAGCCTCCCTGTGACCCCCCGCCAGGTACCCGACGCCCCCACCTGGCCGGCCGAGTTCGCCGCACGCTACCGCGCGGCGGGCCACTGGCGCGGGGAGACGTTCGGCGGTGTCCTGCGCGAACGCGCCGCCGCACACCCGGACCGCGTCGCCGTCGTCGATCCGGCCCCCGAACGCCGCGCCTGGACGTACGGCGAACTGGACGAGCGGGCCTCCCGTCTGGCGGCGGGGTTCGCGGCCCGTGGGATCTCCCCGGGCGACCGGGTCGTCGTACAACTGCCGAACATCGCCGAGTTCGTCGAGGTCGTCTTCGCGCTCTTCCGTATCGGCGCGCTGCCCGTCTACGCCCTGCCCGCGCACCGGGACACGGAGATCGAGTACTTCTGCTCGTTCACCGAGGCCGTCGCCTACGTGATCCCGGACCGGCACGCCGGCTTCGACCACCTCGCGCTCGCGTCGAAGGTCAAGGAGCGCACACCGACACTGAAGCACGTCTTCGTCGTCGGTTCACCGGGTGAGCACACCGCCCTCTCCGAGGTGCCGTGCACGCCCACCGGGACCGGGTACGAGCCGGAGCCGCACGATCTGGCGTTCCTCCAGCTGTCGGGTGGCACGACGGGTGTTCCCAAGCTCATCCCGCGCACGCACGACGACTACATCTACTCGTTGCGCGGATCCAACGAGATCTGCGGGGTCGACGGTGACACCCGCTTCCTCGTCACCCTCCCCGCAGCGCACAACTTCCCGATGAGCTCCCCGGGCTGGCTCGGAGCTCTGTACGCCGGGGGGTCCGTGATCCTGTGCCCCACCCCCGACCCGGCCACGGCGTTCCCCCTCGTGGAACGCGAACGCGTCACGATGACCGGGATGGTGCCGCCCCTCGCCCTGGTGTGGACACAGGCCGCCCCCGGCACCGAACACGATCTGTCGAGCCTGGAGCTGATCCTCGTCGGCGGCGCCAAGTACAGCGAGGTGGCGGCCCGCCGGCTGGAGCCCGCGCTGGGGTGCCGGCTCATGCAGGTCTTCGGCATGGCCGAGGGGCTCGTCAACTACACACGCCTGGACGACGACCACGAGACCGTGGTCACCACCCAGGGCCGGCCGATCTCCGAGGACGACGAGGTCCGGGTCGTCGACGACGCGGACCAGGACGTACCCGAGGGAAGCTTCGGGAATCTGCTGACCCGTGGCCCGTACACGATCCGCGGCTACTGGCGCGCACCGGAGCACGACCGGAAGGCTTTCACCGAGGACGGCTTCTACCGCACCGGCGACATCGTGCGCCGCACCCCGACGGGTCACCTGATCGTCGAGGGGCGGGCCAAGGACCAGATCAACCGGGGCGGCGAGAAGGTCGCCCCGGAGGAGATCGAGAACATCATCCTCGGCCATCCGTCGGTGCACGACGTGTCCGTCGTGGGGGTGGCCGACGAGTACCTGGGCGAACGAACCCTGGCCTACGTCATCCTGCGCGAGGACGCCGAGCCGCTGAAACCGGTGGCGATCAGACGCCTCGTGCGTGAACGCGGTGTCGCCGCGTACAAGATTCCAGACCTCGTCGAATTCGTCGAGGCCTTCCCGCAGACCGGAATCGGCAAGGTCAGCAAGAAGGGACTGCGCTCCGACGCGGCCCCCGGCCGCGCCGAAACCACGCAGCACTGAGATCAGCACCGAGTTCCGCCCAGAGCGGCACCGAAAGGTTCACCCCATGGCTCTTCCCGCCATCGCTTCCTACGCACTGCCGACCGAAGCCGAACTGCCCGCCAACCGAGTGGACTGGACCGTCGATCCGTCGCGGGCCGTGCTTCTGGTCCACGACCTGCAGAACCACTTCCTCGGCGCGTTCCCGCCCGGTGAGCAGCCGCTCACCGGCATGCTCGACAACACGGCCCGCGTCATCGAGGAGTACCGCCGACTCGGTGTACCGGTCGTCTACTCGGTGCAGCGCGGTGGTCAGACGCCCCAGGAACGCGGTCTTCAGCTCGACTTCTGGGGCCCCGGCGCAGCCGACGACCCCGAGGCGCTGGCGATCCCCGGGGCCGTCGCGCCCGTGGAGGGCGACACCGTCCTGACCAAATGGAAGTACAGCGCGTTCGTGCGCACCGAACTCGCCTCGCTGCTCCGCGAGTACGGGCGCGACCAGTTGGTGATCACCGGTGTGTACGCGCACATCGGGGTGCTCATGAGCGCCTGTGACGCGTGGATGCGCGACATCCAGGCCTTCGTGGTCGCCGACGCCGTGGCGGACTTCTCGCGCGAGGACCACGACATGGCACTGCGCTGGGCCGCGGGCCGCTGCGCGGTCGTCACGTCGACCGACGCGCTCCTGAAGGAGATCTGAACACCGTGGCGCTCACCCTCGAACTGATCCGCCACGATGTCGCCGACGCCCTCGGTGAGGAACCGGCTGCCGTCCCTCTCGACGAGAACCTCATGGACCACGGGCTGGACTCGGTGCGCATCATGTCGCTGCTGGAACGCCGGCGCCGGGAGCACGGTGTCGAGGCGGATTTCGCGGACCTCGCCGAGGACCCCGCCATCGAGACCTGGGTGTCGCTGCTGAAGGTCTCATGACCGTCCTGCTCACCGATGCCGTCGGGGCCGGGCCGGGCCGGGCCCCGACGCGGACGGCCCTGCCCGCCCCGGTGTTCAGCGGCGGCGCGGGTTCGCGGCGGCCGTCGGACGCGCGGGTGGCAGCGTCGTCGTAGCCCGCCGCCGCCAGGACCTCGCGCAGGCGCCTGGCGGCTGGCAGGGCGACCCATTCCTGCTCACCGGAGGAGAGCCGCAAGCGGACCGGCAGACGCGGGGTCCCGGCGATCCGGTCAGTGAGCCACTGCGCCTGTGGCCCGTCGGACCACCAGAAGGAGCCGGACTGTGCGAGGACGTTGCCGAAGCTGCCGGGCGCGGACATCGCCGCGTAGGCGGCGGAGAGGTCGCCCGGACTATGTCCGGCGACGACGGTGCGGGCGGGGTCGTGCGTGACGGGGAGTCGGGACGCCGCCCAGGGCAGCAGCTCGTCGGCGAGGAAGGCGACGTACTCCGGGCGGCAGGTCAGCTCGGACCACCGGGTCTCCACGTCCGCTGAGTCCGGCAGCAGGGCGACGAGCGGCGGGATCCGGCCGTCGGCGATCAGGTTGTCCAGCAGGTGCGCGAGCCCTGGTTCGTCCAGCAGCTTCGAACCATCGCGCATGCCATCCAGGACGCCGCTGAGCAGAACGCCCTCGCCGGAGGCGACGCACCCAACAACTCCAAGCCTTGTGGCTCAGGTTGGGGGAGACGAGCCCTCTGAAGCCGTCTCGCTCAACCTGAGCAACAGCAGTGCCGATGCGGTCTCAGCGGAAGGCGGCACCATTGTCCGACGCCCATTGCTGGAACGATCTGGCCGCGGACCCGGTGACCCGGAAAACCGTGTCGCGCACTTTCAGCAATTCGTCATTGACGTCCCCGCCCATCAAGTCGAGGACGGCATCCGTGGTCTCGTCTCCCATGAAGGAAGCCATCTGCCGGTGGGCTTCCTCCCGGCTGATCTCAATGAGGGCCACCTCCTGCCCCAACGTTGCAGCGATGGCCGCGACCTGCCGTCGAACCGTGATGCACTCCGGCCCGGTCAGTGCATACGTCCGCCCCTGATGGCCCGGCTCGGTCAGCGCCGCACAGGCCACCGCCGCGATGTCCGCAGGGTGGATGGCCGGGAGGCCGATGTCCGCATACGGCGCTCGGACCACGCCCTGATCGCGAATCGACTGCGCCCACCACAGGGTGTTCGAGGCGAACTGCGTCGGCCGCAGTATGGTCCAGGCCATGCCGCTGTCCTTGAGTAACCGCTCAACAGCCAGGTTCTCGCCGGCCGCGGGCAGATGCGGATGAGTCTGCACCGTGATCGACGACACGAGCACCACATGCTCCACGCCGGCCTGCCGGGCAGCCGCCAGGACCTCCGCCTCCGCACCCATACCCGACAACAGGAACAAGGAGCGCGCTCCCTCCAGCGCGGCCTTCAGAGAATCCGCCTGCGCGAGATCGCCCTCAACGGCTTCGATCCCTTCAGTGAACGAGGCCCGTCCCGCATCACGAGTCAGACCTCGCACACGTGCGGCGCCGGCCACCTGCAACTCCCTCAGCAGAGCACTTCCAATGTTCCCGGTCGCGCCGGTCACGAGGATCATCGTCATCTCTTCCTGTCGTCAGCCGGTGATCACGTCCACGACACGCTAAAACCTCAACCTCGCTTGGGGTCAAGGACTCAACCCCGCTGCCTCACGTTGATTGAGACGAGCTCGGCACCGGCGTCTCAGTCGACCTGAGCCACCGCCGACCACCGCAGGCCACCGCCTCGCGGTGGCTCGGGTCAGCTCACTCCGCGGGGGCGGAACTGGATACTGATCCGCGGGCCCCGGGCGTGGGCGGTCTTGGGAATCGCGTGCTGCCAGGTCCGCTGGCAGGAGCCGCCCATGACGATGAGGTCGCCGTGACCCAGTGGGCGGCGCACGATACCTCCGCCCCGGCAGGGGCGCAGGAGCAGATCGCGCGGTGCACCGAGCGAGAGGATCGCCACCATCGTGTCCTCGTACGAGCTGCGGCCGTTCAGGTCGCCGTGCCAGGCGACACTGTCGCGTCCGTCCCGGTAGTAGCAGAGCCCGGCGGTGGTGAAGGGCTCGCCGAGCTCGTCGGCGTACCGCGAGGACAGCGCGTCGCGGGCCTCGTCGAGGACGGGGCTCGGCAGGGGGTCGACGGCGCGGTAGAAGGCGAGCAGCCGGGGCACGTCGACCGTCCGGTCGTACATCTGCCGCCGCTCGGCCCGCCAGGGGACCCCGGCCGCGAGCTCGGCGAACAGCTCGTCGCCGCCGCTCAGCCAGCCGGGGAGCAGGTCGATCCACGCCCCGTCGCCGAGGGCTGTCCGTCGCAGCCCGGTGAGGCGGCCGAGGCCCGGACCGTCGGCCTGGTCGAACAGCGAACCCTGGAGATGAACGGACATGGGGCAAGCCTACCCCGGTTAGAACACACGTTCCCATCATAGGCCTGCCCGGTCGCCGCAGTCGGGGATCGGCCATAAGCTGCCGGGGCCGACAGGGTGTGACGACAAGGGCCTGACCAGCACTTCTGACCTGCCGGGCAGTCGTACCGTGCGCACTCGGGCGAACCGAGGGGACACCCGGGAAACGCCGCATCACTGAGATGAGCACGTGTGGGCAGGAGAGCGGTCACACCGCGCGCCCCTCGTACGGGTGACGGGCGGATGCGGCGTACCAGGCAGACCTCAAGGGAAGGAGCGGCCCGATGCCGGAAGAAGGACGCGGTGACGACGTCTACCAGCCGGACGGTTCGGACGCGGGCAACCAGCCCTCGGACGACCTGGACCCGGAGAACGTGATCGACGAGCCCGATCTCGACGACGTGCTGGACACGGGGTACTCCCCACCGGAGAAGCCCCTGGGCGTGTCGAAGTACGGCACGACCGGCGAGGAGCAGCGGGAGGGCGAGTCCCTCGACCAGCGCCTCGCGCAGGAGGTGCCCGAGAAGGACCCGCTCCTGGTCGAAGCAGCCGACGACACACCGGAGGACAACGGTCCCGAGGAGGGCGATGCCGGGGGCGAGCGCGCGGGCCGCGTCGCGGCCGCCGACGAGGAGGCCGGGCAGGTCCGCAACAACAGGGTGCTGGGGCGTGACGTCGGCGTGGACGGAGGCGCGGCCTCCGCGGAGGAGGCAGCGGTGCACATCCAGGAGGACGACGGAGCCTGAACGTCCATGCTCCCGGCCCGTGGACCGGGGGATGTCACGAGGGAACGAAGGAACGAGGAAAGGCGGCAACTGATGACCGACACCGACATGAAGCAGCAGAAGGTACTGGCCGTGGTCACCAACTACGGCGTGGAACAGGACGAGCTGATGGTGCCCCTCGATCACCTTCGCGGTGCGGGAGCCCAGGTCGACGTCGCGGCCGTATCCATGGACGGCATCGTCACGCTGGTCGGTGACAAGGATCCGGGAAAGACGGTCCGGCCCGATCTCACCCTGACCGACGCCGACCCCGGGGACTACGACCTGCTGCTCGTCCCGGGCGGCACCCTGAACGCCGACACGCTCCGCCTCCAGGAAGCCGCAGCCGGCATCGTCCGTTCGTTCACGGACTCCGGCCGCCCTGTGGCGGCGATCTGCCACGGCCCCTGGGCGCTGGTCGAAGCGGGCGTCGTCACGGGCAAGCGACTGACCTCCTACGCGTCGCTGCGGACCGACATCCGCAACGCGGGAGGCGAATGGACCGATGAACCGGTCGTGACGGACGGTTCCGGTGGCTGGACGCTGATCACCTCGCGCAACCCCGGCGACCTCGAACCCTTCCTTGGTGAGATCGACAAAGCCCTTGCGGCGGGCTCCTGACCTGACCGTGTCGGACAGGCCTCCCACCGGCATCGGGACCGGAGTCCCGTAGGCCTCCCGCCTGACCCGGAGGCATCGCCGCCGGCAGTCCGGCCGGCCCGGCACCGGGGTCGTGCGCCGTGGCCGTGCCCCGTTCTTCACCGAGAACGGGGCACGGCGCATCCTGGCCGGCCGCCCATGGGCTTCCCCCGGGGAGCTCGTCGACATGCGCAACCAGGCCAAGGAGATCACCCGCGCCGGCATGGCCCCGGAGGAGGTCGCCGTCCTGGAACAGCGCAACCGCGAGAAGTACGGCAACCCCCTCGGACCCACCGCCGACCAGCTCCACGCCACGTACGGGCCCTGGGAGAAGGTCACCGACGCAACGCCGCACGTCATCTGGAGCCCGGCGGCCGATTCGTCATCGAGCTGGGTGTGCCACCCCTGCGGTTCCTGCCTCCTGGCCAGGTCGCGGTGCCGTTCGACGTCTCCGAGCAGCATCTCGGCTTCGACACCTTCGACCTGGTGGAACAGATCCTCGTCTCGCACCACTTCACCCACGACGGCGGCGACGGACGCTACCGTCGCGGCAGCTCGCGGCACCGGTACGCCTGGCCGGCGGAGCTCGACCTGATGGCACGGATCGCCGTGTCGCGGACTGGGACGGGGCGCCGTTCACCCAGGGTTCCGCGAAACACATCTCCGTGTGGCGCAAGCCGGCCTGAGAGGTTCACACCCTCGCCGCAGGCATCGGCCGGGGCCACGGCTCCGGCCCGACCCTGCCCTGGAGTTCAGGCGCGGCCGAGGACCACGCCTACTCGCATCCGGGGAAGCCCGCGAGTTCGCGGAAACTCAAGGTCCGACGGTGGTGTCGGCGGACATCCTCGTCTGTGACAGGCGCCTGCCGAACGGAGGGGTGCACCTCGATCGCTACGTGACCGGGTTCGTCACGCGCGTGCAGCGATCCCCGGAACGGCCTCCGGTGCCCACTTGGGGGGCACCGGCTGTGACCGTGAGGGCAGTTCACCGGCTGCCCCGAGGTTGCCCCCACGGACCTTCCGCCCCCCTGAGCGGTCCGGTAGAGCTGGAAGATCAGCCGTCCAGCGTGAAGGGGATCGTCGTGCGTGCACACCGAACACCAGCCCAGCGGGCCGCTGAACAGGACAAGGAATTCCGTGCGGCCACGCCCATCACCCCGGCCCAGCGGATGCTGGCACTGCAGCGCTCGGTGGGCAACGCGGCCGTGTGCCGTGCCGTGGAGGAGGAGCGGCACGTGCACGCGGCGGGCTGCGGCCACGACCAGGTCGTGCAGCGCCGGTCGGCCGTGCACGAGGTGCTGCGTTCGTCGGGGCGGCCGCTGGACGCGCCGGTGCGCGAGGAGATGGAGGCCCGGCACGGCGGTGCCGACTTCGGCGGGGTGCGCGTCCACACCGGCTCCGCGGCCATGGACTCGGCGGCGGAGATCGGCGCGAAGGCATACACCTCCGGCACTCATGTGGTGTGGGACGGCCGGGACAAGCACACCCTCGCCCATGAGCTGACCCATGTCATCCAGCAGAGCCGGGGTGTCGTGCCGGGTACGGACAACGGCTCGGGCCTGCGCGTCTCTGACCCCTCGGACTGGGCCGAACGCCAGGCGGAGGACACCGCCCGGCAGGTGATGACGGGCCCGGTGCCCGCGCTGCGAGACGAGACCACGGCCGGGCGCGTTGCGGCGGCGGGCGCGACCTCCGTGCAGCGCATGGAACTGGCCACGAACCCGACGACCCTCACCGAGAGCGACTCCGACTACAGCTCGGAGGACGATCTCAGCGCTCAGGAGGCACAGCTGCCGGCACTCACGTCCGAGAGCGCCGTGGAGGCCGCGGTTGCGGCGGACGGCGAGACGGTGGTCACGCTGTGCCGGGGTGACGATATGCCGAAGATTCGGGCGATGCAGCAGCAGAGTTCGGCCGGCGGCGCGGCCTCCGACTCGGCCACCCCCGCGCCCACTGTCGAACAGGCGGAGCTGCAGGTCACCAAGGGCAGGCGCTATCCGGAGTTCTCCACCTCGCAGTACATAGCACGGCAGTTCAGCCGGCAGGGACCGCGAGGCGTCGTTGTCATCCGCATCAAGGCCAAGTACCTCACCAAGGGGTCCGATGCTCCCGAGGACGGTTGGGTCGCGCTGCACAGCGCGCCGGTCGAGGTGATCGCCGTGGTCGACCGCAGTAAGGGCAAGACGGCGTCGGGGAACGCGGTCAACGCCTCCTGAGCAGCTCAGCCGGACCGCACGGCGGACCGTAGGGGCAGGCCGTCCGACTCCTCACCGTGCTTCCGGACCTCTTCAAGGAGGTAACCAGGTCGAGCGTCGCGGTGTTCGGCCACCGTCGGCGCCGGTGCGCACCAGCACAGACAGCAGCAATTCCACCTCAGCGGCTGGAAGCGGCTGAATGTCGCAAGGCGGCGGTCGGGGGGCTTCGGACAGGCAAACGAATGACAACGGCGTGCAGCTGTTACCGGGCGCCCACAGTGGATACCCGCCCCCTATGAACGAAATGCCTGAAGTCAGCGGTCACACCCCTGGCGGCAGGACGGCTTCGCGAACCGCGAAGCGCCTGCTGCCGTCACCTCTGGGCCCCGGCAGGGTTCTCCGGGCCATGGACCGCCTGGAGCACACCACCGCACTCGACGGTGTCATCGACCTGGTCCGGGACAAGGTCCGGGCCGTCCCACTGGGGCCCTTGCGCGACGTGCTGCACGGATGCCGGCTGGGCCATCCCGTGCATCCTCTGCTGGTGCAGGTACCGATCGGCAGCTGGCTCTCCGCAGCGGTACTCGACCTCCTGCCCGGGCAGCGCCGGGCGGCCCGCGCCCTCATCGGCGTGGGCCTCGGCACCGCCGGCCCGGCCGCCGTGGCGGGCTGGGTCGACTGGGCGGAGCTGCAGCACCGCCACCGTCGCGTCGGCTTCGTACACGCGGCGGCGAACATCACAGCCGTGGCGTTGTACGCCGGGTCGTTCACGGCCCGCGCGCGCGGGCGCACCTGTCTCGGTAAGTCCCTGGGGTTCGCGGGGCTCTCGGTCGTGGGAATCGGCGGAGCGATCGGCGGGCACCTTGCGTACCGACAGGCCTCGGGGGCGAACCACGCCGAGGCGGTACAGGACCTGGTGAAGCCCGGGTGGCACGAGATCGGCGCCGTCGTCGACCTGCCCGTCGGCGAGGCCGTCCGCCGGTACGTCGACGACGTACCGGTCGTGGTCGTACGGGAGGGCGACGAGCAGGTGCGCGTGCTGGCGGACACGTGCAGTCACCTGGGCGGTCCGCTGTCCGCGGGCGAGGTCACCGATGGCTGCGTGCGCTGCCCGTGGCACGGAAGTGCCTTCCGCCTGTCCGACGGCTGGAACCTCAGGGGACCGGCGACCGCGGCGCAGCCTGCTTTCGACACCAGGATCACCGGTGGGCGCGTGGAGGCGCGACTGCGCGGCCAGGAATCCGACGGCTCCTCGGACGCGGCCGTCTGAATGTGACCGGGCGGCCGCACAGCGGACGGCGCGGGGCGGAGCCCGGTGCCGTCCGCCACCGCCTCCCTCGTACGCACGGGCTGTCGCATGGCCATCAGCCCGGACCGTCCTCCCGCCGCACCCATGGTGGTCGCGACCCGATCGACGCGCAGGACATAGCCGGAGTGCCTGATGTACCGGGTCGGGTTGTCGTGCGAAAGGACGTCCAGGAAGCATCGGCCAGGCCAGGGACGAACCGCCACCGGGAGTCGGCGTACGGGTCGAACGGGTAGGTGTCGAGCTGCGCCACGAAGCCGGTGTGGCGCACGTAGCGGTCCGGGAAGTTGCACGACTTCAGCCGGTTTCAGGCGCGCGCCCCAGCGGGCGACCAGGTTGTTGTACTCGCTGGTCGGGATGGGGGGCGATCGTGCCGAGCGGACTGCGGCGGACAAGCCGGCAGCCGGTGACTCTGCGACCCCCTTTCGCGGTCGACATTTCGGACATGGTTCGGTTGACCGATCGGAAAATAGACCCTCGCAAGAGGCGCGTCAAGGCCCCTGACAGCGCTTCCTCCCCTCGCACCGAAACCTCCTGCCCCCGTGTTCCGCTTGCCAGTTGGAAGCGTTGACGGCATTGACGGCGCATTACGAGGCAACTATGGTTCCGGCGACATAGCGAACACTGTTCGAAAACACGAACAACCTCCCTGTCGCCGCCACATTCCGGTCCTCCGATATTTGCCGTTTCCGCCAGGCGCAGCATTCCCGGATTCGGCTTCCCCTCCCCCGACCGCGAGGAGACCACTTCCGGAACGGGTCGGTTTCCGGCCACCGCATGCGAAAGAGCCGGACCGACACAAAACCGCACACGCCAGTTCAGTGCGCACTCACGGAAAAGGTGCATGATGTCTTCCTTCGTCAGCAGACGACACCTCCTGCAGGTCGCCGGAGCCACGGCTGCCGCCTCCGCAGCCGGCCCCCGCCTCGGCGGCTCCTCCGCCCAGGCGGCCGTACCACCTCCTGCACGGAGCGACATCGGAGTCCAGGCGCTTGCCTTCACACTCGGGCAGGTCCGGCTGACCGCGAGCAGGTGGCTGGACAACCAGAACCGCACCCGGAACTATTTGCGGTTCGTCGACGTCGACCGGCTCCTGTACAACTTCCGCGCCAACCACCGCCTGTCCACAGACGGTGCTGCGGCCACCGGTGGCTGGGAGGCACCCGACTTCCCCTTCCGTACGCACGTCCAGGGCCACTTCCTCACGGCGTGGGCTCAGTTGTACGCCGCGACCGGGGACACCGTGTGCAGGGACAAGGCTCTCCTCATGGTGGCGGGGCTGGCCAAGTGCCAGGCCAACAACAGCGCCGCCGGCTTCAGCGCCGGGTACCTCTCCGGCTACCCCGAGTCCGATTTCAGCGCCCTCGAAGCGCGCACCCTGACCAACGGCAACGTGCCGTACTACACCATCCACAAGACCCTGGCCGGCCTGCTGGACGTGTGGCGCCATCTCGGCAGCACCCAGGCCCGTGACGTGCTGCTGGCCCTCGCGGGCTGGGTCGACGGGCGTACCGGCAGGCTGAGCGCCCAGCAGATGCAGGCGATGCTGGGCACCGAGTTCGGAGGCATGAACGCCGTACTGGCCGACCTCTACCAGCAGACCGGCGACGCACGGTGGCTCACCGTCGCCCAGCGGTTCGACCACGCCGCGGTGTTCGACCCGCTGGCGGCCGGCCAGGACAAGCTGAGCGGACTGCACGCCAACACGCAGGTACCTAAGTGGATCGGGGCCGTCCGGGAGTACAAGGCCACCGGTACCGCCCGTTATCAGGACATCTCGACCCACGCCTGGAACATGTGCGTCGGCACGCACACCTATGCCATCGGCGGCAACAGCCAGGCGGAGCACTTCCGCGCCCCGAACGCCATCGCCTCCTACCTGAACCAGGACACCTGCGAGAGCTGCAACACTTTCAACATGCTCACCCTGACCCGGGAACTGTTCGTCCTGGAACCGGACCGGGCCGCGCTGTTCGACTTCTACGAGCAGGCATGGCTGAACCAGATGATCGGCCAGCAGAACCCGGCAGACAGCCACGGCCACGTCACCTATTTCACCCCGCTCAACCCGGGAGGCAGGCGCGGTGTGGGCCCCGCGTGGGGCGGCGGCACCTGGAGCACCGACTACACCACCTTCTGGTGCTGCCAGGGTACGGGCCTGGAGATGCACACCAGGCTGATGGACTCCGTCTACTTCCACTCCGGCACCACGCTGACCGTGAACCTGTTCGTGCCCTCGGTACTCACTTGGTCCCAGCGCGGCATCACCGTCACCCAGACCACCTCGTACCCGGAGGGTGACACCACCACCCTGCGCGTCACCGGCAACGCCGGCGGCACCTGGGCGATGCGCATCCGCATCCCCGGCTGGACCAGTGGGGCCACTGTCAGCGTCAACGGGGACACACAGGACATCGCCACCACACCCGGCAGCTACGCCACCCTGAGCCGCGCCTGGGCCTCCGGCGACACGGTCACCGTCCGCCTGCCCATGCGGGTCGTCATGCGGGCGGCCAACGACAACCCCGGAGTCGCCGCGATCACCTACGGCCCCGTGGTCCTGTCCGGCAACTACGGCGACACCGCCCTCCGTTCCCTCCCGGCCCTGGACACGTCCTCGATCGAACAAGCCAGCCCCGGCGCACTCGCCTTCACCGCCACCGCGGACGGCTCACCCGTCGCCCTCGGCCCTTTCCACGACGCGCACGGCCACAACTACACCGTCTACTGGAACACCAGCGGCCTCGCCCCCGTGCGCCTCGCCAACGTGGGCAGCGGCCTCGTACTGGGCGTCCAGGACATGTCCACGGCCGACGGTGGCCGCGCCCTGCAGTGGAACGACTCCGGCACTGCCGACCACGACTGGGAGATACTCCCGGACGGAGACGCCTTCCGCTTCCGCAACGTCAACAGCGGCAAGGTGCTCGGCGTCCAGAACATGTCCACCGCTGACGGCGCGACGGTCCTGCAGTGGTCGGACAACGGCACCGCCGACCACCGATGGACCCTGCTCGACCAGGGAAACGGCACCTACAGGATCCGCAACGTGCACAGCGGCAAGCTGCTCGCCATCGAGAACGGCTCCGCCGCGCTCGGCGCCTTCGCAGTGCAGGACCCGGACGACGGCACGGCTGACAACCGGTGGCGCATCGTGCGGGACTAGAACCTTTCGGGACCCGGGCCTTTCGCTGTCCACGGCTCCTGCCGGGTCGGGCACTCGCATCGTCGCATGCCCCGCGTCCCGTCAGGCGGGCTCCATGCGTCGTCGTCCTCCGCGCCGGATCAGGGCCTTCCGGCCTTCAGGGCCTTCCTGGCGTTGGCCGCACCACGACCGGCGGTGGCAGCATGAAGACACGGACACACGGACGGCACGAGGAGCAGCGATGCGTACGCACGCGTCCGGCGCCACGGCAGAACCGCGCACAGTCGTGGGGGTGGACGGTTCGGAGCACGCCAGGGCCGCCGCACTGTGGGGTGCGGCCGAGGCCACCCGCCATGGCCACGGCTTGTGGCTCGTACACGCCTCGAACCTGGACCGGCTCGACCGGTTCGCTTCGTTCGAGACGTCTGAGCGCGCCCGGAACCGCGGCAATGCCGTGCTGACGGAGACGGCGGAAGTGATACGGCAGCGATTCCCCGGGGTCGGTCTCACCGTCAAGCTGAGCCGCAGGAATCCGGTCACCGCGCTCCACACCGCTGTCGGGCCGGGCGGCATGATCGTCGTCGGCAGCCGGGGCAGCGGCGGTTTCGGTCCCCTCCTGCTCGGATCGGTCGGCCTGGGAGTGGTCGTCAGCAGTCCCGCGCCCGTCGTCGTGGTGCGTGGTGACCCTGAACGAGGGAACGGCGCGCCGGTCACGGCCGCGGTGCGGGACGAGTGGGACACCGCGTGGCTGGACCGGGCCGCACGGGAGGCGGAGGTACGGAAGTGCCCCCTGCGTCTACTGAATGTCCGCAGCCTGTCCGTCCGGCTCGGCGTCCGCCCGGCCGCAGACGATGACACCGGGCGGCGCGCAGGCCCCGGCGAGCAGTTTCTGACGGGCCTCGCCTCCCGGATCCGCGAAGAACACCCCGGTCTCACCGTGCGGGTCGAGACGGACACGGCGCGGTCAGCAGCCTCCGTACTCGTCGAGGCGAGCCGGAAGGCGGAGCTCCTGGTCGTCGGGAGCCATGAGCGGCACAGCGTCTCAGCCCTGGGTCTCGGCCATGTCGTGCACGCGCTGCTGCACCATTCCCACTGCCCCGTGCACATCGTTCCCTACACACGTGACGCGCGGAACGTCGCCGAGGAGGCGCCATGGGATGACAGCGACTGACGGCAAGGACCCCCGGCCCGTGGCTACCGCGCGGCATACCCGCACTCCGCGGCCCGGGGCCCGGTCGGCGTGGCGGCGGCGTACGCGGATCCGGCCCGACGAGCTCCCCGAGAGCTGGGAGCCGCCCTGGTGTGTGGGGTTGCATCCCATCCCGAGGTGCGCCCTCCACCGCGACGAGCCGATCAGAAGTTACGCAGAGGGGGCGCAGTGGCTACGTAGGTCAGCTGAGTCCGACGCCCGGAAGCTTGAACGCACAGGCAGTCAGGGTGAGGCTCGTGGCTACGCTGACAGGAGCTGCGTGACAGCGCCGGCAATGGCGGACAGCTGGGCTGTCAGGGTTTCGAGGCTGAGTTCGTCTGCTCGGTGACGGGGGATGGTGGCGGTGATGGAGCCGGCCACTGAGTTCTCGGCGAAGTAGGGCACGGCGACGCCATAGCCGTCCGGGATGCGTTCACCGTCACCGAGGGCCCAGCCGCGTTCGCGTACCAGCTCCAGGCCCTTCCTGATTTCGGTGCGGTTCAGCGGGGTGCGGTCGGTGTACTTGCTCAGCGGCAGGGCTTCGAGAATGCTGTCAGGCAGGTGGGCGAGGATAGCCTTGCCCGCAGCGCCTGCGGCGAGGGGGACGCGAACTCGCAGGCCAAGGACTCGCCGTCTACGCCCGCGGTATCTCTCCCGCCGGTCCTTGGAAGAACGGCCTTGGCCGCATTGGCTTCCCCATCGCCTGCGGCAACATCGTCTGCAACCCCGGAGACGCCGTCATCGGCGACAGCGACGGCATCATCGTCGTCCCCCGCGCCGACCTCACCGCCGTCACCACCGTCACCGAACGGACCCAGGCCCAGGGACGGACCCGGCCAAGGTAAGCACGACCAGATACCGGGGAAATCTCATTCCGGCTCTGTGGCCCACTACGGCATGAGGAACTGAACTGAACAACCCGGAACGGGATTTGTGGAGAGCCCGGTGCCTGGAGACGGGCACGCCGGGTTCGGGAGGCGGCTCGGGGAAACCCACTGGTGGAAACACCAGCAGGGCGCCCCGAGTCGACCTCACCAACGGCGCGGTTCTCTTGAGGCTGTTGATCCCGCACTCCACCGCATGATGTTCGCGGTAGTCGACCGGGTCGAAGCGCGGCGGCCAACCGCCGCGGGAGCCGAGCTTCTGGCGGTTGCGCGCCTGGTCAGCCTTGTCGGGAATGGTGCAGCGGATCCCGCAGCGGCGCAGGTAGGCGGTTCCTGCGGGAAGCGTACGCCCTGTCGGCGCGCACTCTATGGGGCGGACGCGCGGCCGGCCTGGCCCAATGCGGGGCACGCAGACGTTCTCCAACACGGGTTCGAACTGCGGTGAGTCCCCGCGCTGCCCCGCCGTGACCACGATCGACATGGGTTTTCGACCTTGCTCGACGGCTAAGGCTGTGCATTGGGCGCGAGGCCTGCAGTCCTTTGGAGGACACAATGCGCCACGCCCGCGTGAACGCCGCGAAGTTCATCGGCCGCACCCTGGCCCAGCCGTACGAGACTGAACTCGGCGGCCCGGCACCAGAGGCCACTCACCACCTACTCGCCACCGCGCATGCCGACTGGTGCTGCCCGCCGAGCGGGCACAGCACGCCGTGGCAGGACTGCTATGACGGCGCGTGGGTACTGCCGCTGCCGCAGAAGGCGCACCTCTTTGTCGACGAGGCCGGCCGCGCTCGCGCGATCCCGGCGCACCTCACCGGCGGGCGCTAGCTCGCGCAAGCGCGGCGGTACAAACAGCGGTGCGCATTCGCAGGGAAGCCCAAGGGATGCCGCTCGGCAACCAGGGCTGACACGGCGCGCCTTGGTCAGAGCAGGCCGGGGCCGCCGTTCGCGGTGGCCCCGGCCAGACCTGAGGCGCGGCGCACCAGTTGGGCTTACGGCGTGGTCACAGGAACCACGGCCGGTTCCTCGCGCCCAGCCCAGGAGACGTGGACCAGTGCGACAGACCCGAATCAGCAGGAGGCGACATCTTCGTCAGCGCGATCACCCGTTCCCCGTGTCTATGGCGGCACCTGATCGCGTGGTCCTCCACGGCGTTTCCCCTCCAGGCCGGCCATTCCACGCGCGGCATAGGGCCTTGCAGCGGTCCACCGTCACCGGCACCACTCTGGCGAGTTCGGCAATGTCCTTGCGGCGCCGGCCCTCGTCGGACCACAACACCATCCGGGCCCGCAGGGCCACATCGACCGGCACAAGACGCGAGACAATCAACTCTCCCAAATCGGCCATCTGTTCAGAGGAGAGATCCATGTCGGGCTCAACGAGCCAACCAGCATCAAGTTTCACGAACGGGATCATGAGAAACTAGCTGCTGATGCGGGGGCGTTTCTTTGATAATTCACCCAACGCCCAGTCCTCGGCCCAGAATGCACACGGATGCTCTTGAGCGTAGCTCAATAGGAGGGGGCTGCTCAGCAGTTTAGGAGCTGCGAGGGATCCCTTTGTGTCCGCTCGCAGGAATGGCAGGAGACAGGACGGGGACGGCACGTTCGACGGCGCCACATTGAGTTCCTCCGGTGCGGGTTCTCGTGCGTCCGGCATCTTCGGAAGCTCGCGCAAGGGGTCGATCGACCTCGCGTACGCTCTTGCCCACCCCAACCAGCGTCGGGTCTGACTCAAAGTTGGCTCGTCCACGACGCCGTGAAGCTCGCCAATCCGACGTTCCAAGGCCGTGCAGTACGCGCTGAGGGCAGCGGACTCCTGCCAGCGCCCGGCCTCTTCGCGTAGTGCCTGCGCAAGTTGTTCGCAAACAGCCTGTTCTTTCGCCACCTCCACGGCCGCTCGCCAGCGAACTTCGCGTTCCGCAATGGCTTGCTGCTCGTCCTGCCTGCGCCGAGCGTCTCGTGCCGCTCGCGCCTCGATCTCTCCGAGGACCGTGTCCAGGGCCTCTTCGAGCGTCCGGGTCTTCCGATCTCGCCAGCGGCCGGGCCGGTCGGCCAGGCCATGAGCGAGCTCCACGACGAGGCGAGAGGAGCGGTCGGGATCCGTGGACTGCGGGAACTCCTGCCTGACACTGACGGTGTAAGGGAGGCCGTCGATAGCAATGTCCACTCCACCCTCGCGTGGGTGGAAGAACGAGTGGGCCTTCCGCACCTCGTACCCTCGCCGGACCGCCTCAGCCGACAGTCCCTGCAACAGAAGAAGCGACCTTCGGCGGAGCACAGAAGGCATGACGAGTCGGCGCTCGTCGCCTTTCTGACGCAACAGCACCGCCGCACCCCCTCTGACCTGCGGATGCGCTGGGCGTAGGGGGTGCGGCGGTACCTGTGGGGCCTCTGTGGGACTTTCGCGGGCTTTCTGGCCTCAGCAGCCCCGGCCGGGTCTCACCGAACACGGCGTCGATGGCGCCGCTACCGCGGGATCCGGCCCTGGGCAGGAAGTGGGCGTACTTTTTCACGGTAAACCCCGGGTCGGTGTGGCCGAGCCACCGCGTCAGGGAGAGCACCGATTCGCCGGCCTCCAGCTGCTCGGAGGCGTAGAAGTGTCGCAGGGCGTGAAACCCGTGCTCTCTGGACGGTTCCCACACGGGAGTCTCCGGCGGCCGGGGATCGTCCCGTGTTCGATCGCCTGCAACGTTGACGGGCCGCCAGGTTGGGTGGGCCTGTATACCCGGGCAATTCTCTCCTTGCGGGCTCCTGTGCGGTCCGGCCGCCCGAGTTGTACGGCTCGTGTTCCGCCCGTGGCCCCACACGCGCTCCCACGGGGCGATGGTTTCGGGCATATCCGCCGGGCCCGGGACCCCGCGGTAACCGTTCTCTACGCGGGTGGCGACCGGCATGGCCGGCGCCGCCCACGCGAGTGCGGAATCGTTACTTCCGGTCACCGGCACCCCGTGCCCTCCACCCCGCCCCACGGGCACCGAACAATGAAAATAACTTCTTCTTATAAATTACCCTCGTGCGCCCCCTTACCGCGCTGGCCAAAAAACGCCGTTCACTCATTCACGGCCCCTCACGTCCGCTGCTACTCTGCGAACTCCCTATTCGGAAGTGATGGAGATTCTCCGCATGGAAGATCGACCCGATACGGGGTCGCTGCCGGCGAATGCGTGGACCACCGGCGCGTCCGCCCGCGAGTGTCTCCGCTATGCCGCGTACCCGATTCTGCTCCTGTCCGCAGTCTGGCTCTTCACCTCGGTTCTGCGCTTCGACTGGGACCGGGGCCGGGCCGTCCAGCTCTTCCTGATCGGCACCATCGTCTATCTCGCGGCGCTGGAGCGGCTGATCCCGCACCGGACCGACTGGCACCCGAGCGGCCGGGAACTGTGCTGGTACGCAGCCTATTTCGGGTTCACCATGGCCGGCGCCGTGCTCGGCCAGTCGGTCGTCGCGGCCGTTCTGGCCGCGACCCCCGTCACGGGACCGGGGCTCACGCTCGGGGCCGAGGTGTCCCTCGCGCTGCTGGCCTCCTCACTGACCGGCTACCTCGCCCACCGCTGGGCGCATTCCAATCGGTGGCTGTGGAAGGTACACGGAATTCATCACGTCCCGGGAAAAGTGAACGTCGCCAATAACGGCGTCAACCACCTACTGGATGTCGCCTTCAAACAGGGCACGGTCCAATTGACACTGGGATTTCTCGGATTCTCCGCCGACTGCCTTTTCGCGGTGGCGCTCTTCACCCTTGTCCAAGGCTATTTCGTGCACGCGAACGTGGACGTCCGACTCGGTCCGCTCCACCACGTCCTGGCCAGCCCCGAGCAACACCGGCTGCACCACAGCGCCGACCTGGCCGAGGCCGGTCACTTCGGCGTGGACCTCTCGGTCTGGGACCGCCTCTTCGGCAGTTTCACCTGGCGACCCGACCGCCGCCCGGCGATCGTCGGTGTCAAGGACCCCGCCACGTTCCCGGAGACCGGCTCGATCGTCGCCAGCCTGCTCCACCCCGTGCGCCGCCCGCCCCACACCGCGTAGTCCCCCGTACCGCGCACACCCGCTCCGTACCGCGACCTCCCCGCCCCGTACCGCGCCGTACCGGCGTCGTGCCCCCATACGCCCCCGCCCGGCCCGTACCGAGGCGTCGTCTCCACCGGATTGGACCATGACGGACTCACCCAGCGCCGCCCACCGCGACAAGGTCGCCATCATCGGCATCGGCTGCCGGCTCCCCGGACACGCGGGTGACCACCGGTCCTTCTGGCGCAATCTGATCGAAGGACGGGACTGTCTCGTCCCCACCCCGGCGGACCGGTACGACACCACGACCCTCGGCAGCCGCGACCGGGCCAAGCCGGGCCGGCTGACCGGCGGCCGGGGCGGCTACATCGACGGCTTCGACGAGTTCGACCCCCGCTTCTTCGGGATCAGCCCGCGCGAGGCCGAGCACATGGACCCGCAGCAGCGCAAGCTCCTGGAGGTGTCCTGGGAGGCGCTGGAGGACGGCGGGCAGCGGCCCGCCGAACTGGCCGGGCGGGACGTCGGCGTCTTCATCGGCGCCTTCACCCTGGACTACAAGATCCTGCAGTTCGCCGACCTCGGCTTCGAGACGCTGGCCGCGCACACCGCGACCGGCACGATGATGACGATGGTCTCGAACCGCATCTCGCACTGCCTCGACTTCCGCGGCCCCAGCGTCTCGATCGACACGGCGTGCAGCTCCTCCCTGGTCGCGGTCCACCTGGCCTGCCAGAGCCTGCAGCGCGGCGAGAGCGAACTCGCCCTGGCCGGAGGTACCCTGCTGCACCTCGCGCCGCAGTACACCATCGCCGAGACCAAGGGCGGCTTCCTCTCGCCCGACGGACGCTCCCGCGCCTTCGACGCCTCCGCCGACGGCTACGTACGGGCCGAGGGCGTCGGCGTCGTGGTGCTCAAGCGCCTCTCGGACGCGCTGCGCGACGGCGACCCGGTGCACGCCGTGGTGATCGGCAGCGGGGTGAACCAGGACGGCCGCACCAACGGCATCACCGTGCCCAGCGCCGACGCCCAGGCCACGCTCATCGAGCGGGTCTGCGCCGAGGCGGGAGTGACACCGGGCAGCCTCCAGTACGTCGAGGCGCACGGCACCTCCACCCCCGTCGGCGACCCGATCGAAGCGCGGGCGCTGGGCCGGGTGCTGGCGCAGGGCCGGGCGCCCGGGGCGCGGTGCTACGTCGGCTCGGTCAAGACCAACATCGGGCACACGGAGGCCGCCGCCGGCGTCGCGGGCCTGATCAAGACGGCGCTGGCCCTCCGGCACCGCCGCATCCCACCGCACCTGAACCTCGAACAGCCCAACCCCGCCATCGACTTCGCCGCGCTGCCCTTCGAGATCCCGACCGCACCGGTCGACTGGCCGGAGCACGAGGGACCCGCGCGGGCAGGCGTCAACTCCTTCGGCTTCGGCGGCACCAACGCCCACGTCCTGCTGGAGGAGGCGCCGCCCCGCCCGCCGGAGGAGCCGCGCGCGACGGCCCGGACGCCCGCCCGCTCGGTCCTCCCGCTGAGCGCCCGGCACGCGTCGGGCCCGGCCGAACTGGCCGCGGGCGTCCGCCGCGAACTTGCCGCCGGAGTGCCCCTCGCGGACCTCGGGCACACCCTGGCCCACCGCCGCCAGCACTTCGAGGAGCGCCTCGCCGTCGTCCACTCCCCCCTCGGCCCGCCCGGCTCCCTCGACGAGGTACTGGCCGCCTGCGAGCGCGGGGAGCAGCACCCCCGGGCCGTGCGGGGCCGCCTCCGGGAGCCCGGGGCGCAGCGACTGGTGTGGGTGTTCACCGGCATGGGGCCGCAGTGGTGGGGCATGGGGCGCGAGCTCCTGGACGCCGAGCCCGTGTTCCGGGAGGCGGTCGAGCGCTGCGACCGGGAGGTCCGGCGCCAGGCGGGCTGGTCGCTGCTCGACGAGCTGACCCGGCCCGAGGCGGAGTCCCGGATGGCCGAGACCTGGCTCGCCCAGCCCGCCAACTTCGCCGTCCAGGCGGGGCTCGCGGCGCTGTGGGAACACCACGGGGTGCGGCCGGACGCCGTCGTCGGGCACAGCACCGGCGAGATCGCGGCCTTCCACCAGGCCGGGGTGTACGGCCTGGAGGACGCCGTCCGGATCGCGCTGGCGCGCAGCGCCCTCCAGCACCGGCTCGCGGGCACCGGCGTGATGCTGGCGGCGAACCTGTCCGAGGAGGAGGCCGAGCGGCTGGTCCGCCCGTACCGGGACCACGTGTCGGTCGCCGCCGTGAACAGCCCGGCGTCGGTGACGCTGTCCGGGGACCGGGACACCCTCGGGGAGCTCGCCGGGCGGCTGGAGCGGGAGCAGGTCTTCGCCCGGTTCCTCGACGTCGAAGTGCCGTACCACAGCGTGCGGATGGACCCGATCGAGGCCGAGCTGCACGAGGCGCTGGCCGGGATCGCGCCGCGCGCCGCCGGTCTCCCGCTGTATCTGACCACCCGCGAGGGGCGTGCGCGGGGGCCGGAGCTGGACGCCGCGTACTGGTGGGAGAACGTCCGGCGACCCGTCCGGTTCCGTGCCGCGGTCGACCGGCTGGTCGACGACGGGTACACGCTGTTCCTGGAGATCGGTCCGCACCCGGTGCTCGGCCACTCTATCCGGGAGTGCCTGGAGGGCCGGGCCGTCGAGGGGGTGACGCTGCCGTCGATCCGGCGCCGGGAGGACGAGCCCGAGCGGTTCGCCCGCTCCCTCGCGGAGCTGTACACGCTGGGCGTCGACGTGGACTGGTCGGTGCTCCAGCCCGTGGGGCGGCCGGTGCCGCTGCCGGGCTATCCGTGGCAGCGGGAGCGGTACTGGGTGGAGCCCGCGCCGGTGGAGCAGATCCGGCTCGGCCGGCTGGACCACCCGCTGCTCGGCCGGCGGACCTCCGCGCTGCAGCCGACCTGGGAGAGCCGCCTGGACACCGAGCGGCTGCCGTACCTGGCCGACCACCGGATCGAGGACAGCACGGTCTTCCCGGCCGCCGGGTACCTGGAGATGGCCGCGCAGGCGGTCCGGGTGCTGACCGGCGGCGACACGGCGACCCTGGCCGACGTCGAGTTCTCCCGGGCCCTGTTCCTGCCCGACGGCGAGGCGACGACCGTCCAGCTGGCCTTCGCGCCGGAGGAGGCCGGGTTCACCATCGCCTCCCTCGCCGGTTCCGGGACCGGGGCTCCGGACCGTACGGTCCACGCGAGCGGGGTCGTCCGCACCGGGCAGCCACGCCGGCTCGCGGAACCGCTGGACACGGACGCGGTACGGGCGCGGGCGGGGCGTCGGCTCGACCGGGAGGCGTGCTACGGCGAGCTGGCGGCGCTCGGCTACCACTACGGCCCGGCGTTCCGGGCGATCGCCGAGGTGTGGACGGCGCCCGGCGAGGCGCTGTCGCTGATCCGGCCCACCCCGGGCATGGGCGACGGGGCCGCGGACTGCCATGTGCACCCCGTGCTCCTGGACGCCTGCTTCCAGACCATGCTCACCGCGATGACGCCGGACGACGGCCGGTCCGCCGGGATCCGGCTGCCCGTCGGCATCGCGGAGCTGCGGCTGGACGCGGTCGGCGACCGGGCCCTGTGGGCGCACGCGACGGTGACCGCGGAGAGCGACGAGGAACTGGTCGGCGACCTCGCCCTGTACGCCGAGGACGGGACGCCGCTCGGCCGGATCAGCGGCTTCCGCGCGGCGGCGGTGGACCGGGTGGCCTCCTCGGTGAAGCTCGGCACCATCGACGGCTGGCTGGCCGAGGTGGTCTGGGAGGAGACGCCCACCGAGGCGCCGGAGGACGGCGGGACCGCCGAGGGGACCGGGGACGGGCCCGACGGCTCCCCCGCGCACGACCTGGTGGTCTTCGCCGACGAGGGCGGGCTCGGCGCCCGGATGGCCGAGGCGGTCGTGGCGCGCGGCGGGCGGTGCCGGCTGGTCCGCCCGGGCAGCCGATACCGAAGCGGGGCCCGGCACATGACCGTGCGACCCGATTCGGCGGCCGATCTGCGCAGGCTGTTCGACGAACTCGGGCCGGGGTTCGGAGCCGTGGTGCATCTGTGGAACCTCGATCTGCCCCCGCTGGACACGGTCGGCGCGGCGGACCTCGACGGGATCGGCACGGTCGGCGGCTACTCGCTCGTCCTGCTCGCCCAGGTGCTGCCCGAGGCGTGCCCGGAGGGGCGCCTGCACATCGTTACCCGGGGCGCCCAGGCAGTGGTGCCGGGCGAGCCGGTGGAGCCGTTCGGCGCGCCCGCCTGGGGCATCGGCCGGGTGCTGTGGCAGCAGGAGCTCACCGGTCACAGCGGCAAACTGATCGATCTCGACCCGGCCGGGGGTCCCGGCGAGGCCGAGGTGCTGCTGCGCGCGCTCACGGCGGGCGACGGCGAGGGCGAGATCGCGCTGCGGTCCGGGCGGCGGCACCTCAGCCGGCTGCGTCCGCCCGCGGGGCTGACCCGTCCGCTGCCGCTGCGGCTGCGCGCGGACGGCGCCTATCTGGTCACGGGCGCGTTCGGGGCGCTGGGGCGGCTGCTCTGCCGCACCCTGGTACGGCGCGGGGCCCGGCGCCTGGTCCTGCTCGGCCGCACCGGCGTGCCGGAGCGCGGCGCGTGGCGGGGGCTCGATCCGGGCGGCCCCGAGGGGCGGCGGGTCGCGTTCCTGCGCGAGCTCGAAGCGCTCGGCGCAGAGGTGCTGGTCGCCGCGGCAGACGTGACCGACGCGGCGGCCATGGAGGGCTGGCTGGCCGGGCGTCGGGCCGCCGGTCTGCCGCCGGTGCGGGGCGTGTTCCACCTCGCGGGACAGGTGCGGGACGTCCTGCTGCCGTCGTTGGACCGCGAAGCGTTCGACGCGGGCTACGGGCCGAAGGTGCACGGCGGGTACCTGCTGCACCGGCTGCTGCGCGACGAGCCGGTCGAGCACTTCGTACTGTTCGCGTCGGTCGCCTCGCTGCTGACCACGGCCGGTCAGGTCAACTACGCGGCCGGGAACGCGTTCCTGGACGCGCTCGCCCATCACCGCCGGGCGCTCGGTCTACCCGCGCTCAGCCTGGACTGGGGGCCGTGGGCCACCGGCATGATCGAGGAGCTCGGACTGGTCGCCCACTACCGGGACGCGCGCGGGATGAGCTCGCTGGCGCCGGAGGCGGGCATGGCGGTCCTGGAGCGGGTGATCGGGCAGGACCGGGCCCAGTTGCTGGTGGCCGCGGTGGTGGACTGGCCGGTGTTCCTGTCCTGGTATCCCACCCCGCCGCCGCTGGTGTCGGCGCTCGCCGCCGCGGCGGCGCGGGAGGTCCCGGCGGGGCAGGGCGGCAGTCTGCTCGACGCGTTCCGCGCCGCCGACGAGGCGGCGCGTACGGCGTTGGTGGCCGAGCGGTTCGCGGCCCTCGCGGCGGGTGTGCTGCGGGTGCGGCCGGAGCTGGTCGACGCGGACGCCCGGCTCGGCTCGCTCGGTCTGGACTCGCTGCTCGCCATGGAGCTGCGGGCCCGGACCCACACCGAGCTGGGGGTCTCGCTGCCGGTGGTGGCGCTGCTCAGCAATGGGCCGGTGAGCGAGCTGACCGAGCGGCTGCACGCGGGGATGACCGAGCTCGCGGCGGCCGGGGGTCCGGTGGCGGAGACGGCGGTGGAGTTGTTCACCGACGAGGCATGCTACCCACTCACCCACAACCAGCAGGCCCTGTGGTTCCTTCGGCAGCTCAATCCGGACGGCTTCGCGTACAACATCGGCGGCGCGGTGGAGGTGCGCGCGGAGCTCGACCCGGAGCTGCTGTTCGATGCCTTCCGGACGCTGATCGCCCGGCATCCGAGCCTGCGCGTCAACATCACCACCGAGGACGGGCGTCCGGTCCAGCGGGTGCGGCCCGAGGCCATCGCCGACACCGGTCTTCTCGATGTGTCCGGGCTGACCTGGGACGAGGTCCGCGCCCGGCTGGTAGCGGAGTACCGCAGGCCGTACGACCTGGAGCGGGATCCTCTGGTGCGGCTGCGGCTGTTCCGGCGGGCCCCGGACCGCTGGGTGCTGATGAAGGCGGTCCACCACATCGTCTCGGACGCGATCTCCACCTTCACCTTCATCGAGGAGCTGTTCGAGGTCTACCACGGGATGCGCACCGGCCGGCCGGCGGAGCTGGCCCCGGTCCGGGCCTGCTACCTGGACTTCCTCAACCGGCGGATCCGCTTCCTGGCCGGGCCCGAGGCGCGGCGGATGCTGGAGTACTGGCGGGAGCACCTGCCGCGGGAGGTCCCGGCGCTCGAACTGCCCACCGACCGGCCGCGCCCGCCGGTGCAGACCGACAACGGCGCCTCCGAGTTCTTCCAGCTCGACGACGAGCTCAGCGCCCGGGTGCAGACGCTGGCCCGGGAGCACAACGTCACCGTGTTCACGGTGCTGCTCACCGCGTACTACCTGCTGCTGCACCGCTGGTCGGGGCAGGACGAGATCGTGGTCGGCAGCCCCGTCACCGGGCGCACCGAGGAGGAGTTCGCCTCCGTCTACGGCTACTTCGTCAATCCGCTGCCGCTGCACGTGAGCCTGGCCGGGGAGCCGTCGGTGGCCGAGCTGCTGGGCCGGGTGCGGGACACGGTCCTCGGGGGCCTCGACAATCAGGAGTACCCGTTCGTGCTGCTCGTGGAGCAGTTGGGCCTCCAGCACGACCCGAGCCGCTCGGCGGTCTTCCAGGCGATGTTCATCCTGCTCACCCACAAGGTGGCCGTGGAGCGCTTCGGGTACACACTGGAGTACATCGAACTCCCCGAGGAAGAGGGGCAGTTCGATGTCACGCTGTCCGCGTACGAGGACCGGTCCGACGGGCGCTTCCACTGCGTGCTGAAGTACAACACCGACCTGTTCGACGCGGCGACGGTGCGTCGGATGGCCGCGCACTACCGGAACCTCCTCGACGGCCTGACCCGCGCGGAGGGCGAGCGCCCGGCGGGACGGCTGCCGATGCTGGGGGCCGGGGAACGGGAGCGGATCGTCACCGGGTTCGGCGGCGTCGGCCGACGGATCGACCACGACGTGCCGGTGCACGAGCTGATCGGGAAGATCGTCGCGCAGTTCCCGGAGGCGGTCGCGGTGTCCGTGCCGGGCGGGCGGCGGCTCGGCTACCGGGAGTTGGACCAGCGCTCGCGGCGCGTGGCGGCCTCGCTGCGCGAACGCGGCGTCGGCGCCGGGACGGTGGTGGCGGTGCGTATTGCGAAGTCGCCGGAGCTGGTGATCGCGCTGCTCGCGGTGTGGCGGGCCGGGGGCGCGTATCTGCCGCTGGACCCGGACCATCCGGCGGAGCGGCTGGCCGAGCTGATGGAGAACGCCGGGGCCACGCTGGTTCTGACCGACGGGCGGCGGGGCCAGGCGGCCCGGCTGCCGGGACGGCCGGTCACCCTCGACGAGCTGGACCGGCCGGGGACCGAGGAGCGGCCGGAGCCGGCCGTGGGCCTCGACCAGGCGGCATACGTGATCCACACCTCGGGTTCCACCGGCCGCCCCAAGGCAGTGCGGGTCAGCCACCGCAACCTGGCCTCGGTGTTCGTCGCCTGGCAGCAGGAGTACCGGCTGGACACCGACGTCCGGGTGCACCTGCAGATGGCGGGCGTCTCCTTCGACGTGTTCACCGGGGACCTGGTCCGGGCGCTGTGTTCGGGCGGGACGCTGGTCCTCGTCGACCGGGACCTCCTCTTCGACACCGCCCGGCTCTACCGGACCATGCGCGCGGAGGGCGTGGACTGCGGCGAGTTCGTGCCGTCGGTGGCGCGCGGGCTGCTGGCGCACTGCGAGCGGGAGGGGCTGGGCCTGGAGTTCATGCGCCTGGTGATCGTCGGCTCGGACGCCTGGCGGGCGGGCGAGCACCGGAGGCTCGTCGCGCTGTGCGGGCCGGGGACCCGGGTGGTCAACTCGTACGGGCTGACCGAGGCCACCATCGACAGCGCCTACTACGAGGGGCCGGCGGAGGGGCTGGAGCCGGGCCGGGTGGTGCCGGTCGGCCGGCCGCTGCCCAACAGCGAGCTGTACGTCCTCGACCGGCACGGCGAGCCGGTGCCGCCGGGGGTGGCCGGTGAGCTGTGGATCGGCGGCGCCGGCGTCGCCGACCGCTACCTGGGCGATCCGGAGCGGACGGCCGAGCGGTTCGTGACCCTCGAACCGGGCGGCGAACCCGTACGGCTGTACCGGACGGGGGACCTCGGGCACTGGGACGCGGAGGGGGTGCTGCACCTCCTCGGGCGGGCCGACGGGCAGGTGAAGGTGCGCGGCCACCGGGTGGAGACCGGGGAGATCGAGGCGCGGCTGGCCGCCCGGCCCGAGCTGGCGCAGGTGTGCGTGACGGTACGGCGGGACGAGACGGGCGAGAACGTGCTGTGCGCCTACTGCGTGCCCGCGCCGGGCGCGGTGGCCGACCCCCGGGAGCTGCGCCGCCACCTCGCGGAGCAGCTGCCGACGTATCTGATCCCGGCGCACTTCACGGAGCTGTCCGCGCTGCCGCTGACCGCGAACGGCAAGGTCGATCTCGGCGCGCTGCCGGAGCCGCGCGCGGAGGCGGGACCGGAGAGGTACGAACCGCCGGTGACACTGTACGAGACGCGGATGGCGGCGCACTGGCGGTCGCTGCTCGGGCTGGAGCGGCCGGGGCTGCGGGACGACTTCTTCGAGGCGGGCGGCAGTTCGATCAAGCTGATCGAACTGATCCACCACCTGCGGACCGAGTTCAACGCGTCCGTGCCGGTCGGGCGGCTGTTCCAGACCAGCACCCTGCACGGCATGGCCCGCACCCTGGAGGACGTCGTCACCGGGCGGCTGCCCGGCGCCGAGCCGTACCTGTGGTTCAACCCGGGCGCGGACCCGGCGGCGACGGTGTTCTGCCTGCCGCCCGCGGGCGGGCACGGGCTGGTGTACCGGCAGCTCGCGGCGCGGCTGCCCGAGCACCGCTTCGCCGCGTTCAACTACCTGTCGGGTCCGGACAAGGCGGCCCGGTACGCGGATCTGGCCGAGGAGCTGCACCCGGGCGGGCCGTACACGCTGCTCGGTTACTCCCTCGGCGGCAACCTCGCGTTCGAGATCGCCGGGGAGCTGGAGCGGCGGGGCCGCGCGGTGGACCTCGTGCTGATCATGGACTCGTACCGGATCGCCGAGGCCGTCGCCCTCGGCGAGGAGCACCTGGTCGAGTTCGAGGCGGAGCTCGCTGAGCACTTGCGGCGGCACACCGGTTCCGAGATCGTCGCCCGGGAGACCGTGGAGCAGGCCCGCGAGTACCTGGCGCACTGCGGTGCTCACCCGTCGCTCGGTGTGCTCGGCGCGCCGATCGCGGTGATCTCCGACCAGGACAAGCTGCTCCGCTTCGCGGCGGACGAGCCCGGCGGCTGGCACGGGGTCACCGCCGCCGGGTGCACCGTACGCGAGGGGCACGGGCGGCACGCCGAGATGCTCGACGGGTCGTTCCTCGACGGGAACGCGGAGCTGGTCCGGGCGCTGCTGGCGGGAGGTGCCGCGGATGGGCGTGCGTGACGGCGGGCCCCGTTGGGAGGCCCGGCCTCCCGGCGGGCGGCCCCGGGTGATCATCATCGGCGCGGGCATGTCGGGTCTGGCCGCCGGCTGCTACGCGCAGATGAGTGGGCTGGAGAGCCGGATCTTCGAGAAGCACGTGCTGCCAGGGGGCTGCTGCACCGCCTGGGCTCGGCAGGGCTACCTCTTCGACTACTGCATCGACTGGCTGATCGGCACGGCACCCGGGACCGGGGCGAACGACGTGTGGCGCGAGCTCGGGGCGCTGGACGGGAAGCGGATCACCCATTTCGACCAGTTCAACCGGGTGGTGACGGAGGACGGCCGGTCCGTCACGTTCTACAACGACCCGGACCGGCTCCAGAAGCACCTGCTGGAGCTCTCGCCCGGCGACGAGCGCCTGATCCGGGCGTTCTGCCGGGACCTCAGGCGCTTCGCGGGGCTCGCCCCGCACTGGGAGCTGAAGCCGTCGCCGCTGAAGTCCCTGACGGAGAAGGCGCGAACGCTGCTCGCGATCCTGCCGGCGTTCCGGCTGTACTGGCGCACCGCGGCCACGCCGATGCGCCGGTTCGCGGACCGCTTCGAGGACCCGCTGCTGCGCCAGGCGTTCCCGAACATGTTCCTCCAGGAGCTGACCGGCTTCCCGCTGCTCCCCTTCCTCTTCACGATGTCCTGCGCCTTCAACGGCAACGCGGGCTTCCCGGAGGGCGGTTCGCTGGGTCTGGCCCGGTCGGTGGAGGAGCGGTACACGGGGCTCGGCGGGCACATCGGCTACCGCGCCCGGGTGGAGCGGATCCTCGTCGAGGACGGGCGGGCGGTCGGCGTACGGCTGCGGGACGGGCAGGAGCACTTCGCCGACCATGTGATCGCCGCCTGCGACGGGCCGACGGTGCTGGACCGACTGCTGGAGGGGCGGTGGAGCAGCCCGCGCACCGAGCGGCTGTACACGGAGCTGCTGGACCGGCCGGACAACCTGTACCCGGCGGTGGTCTCCGCGTTCGTCGGGATCGACGGCCCGCTGCCCGCCGGTGAGCCACACAGCACCACGTACCTCCTCGGTCCGGAGCGGGGCGCGGCGCTGCCGGGGAGCCTCCAGCACAGTCTGGTGGTGCAGCGGCGGTCCGACTACGCCGACGGCTTCGCGCCGGCCGGGAAGTCGGTGCTGCACTGCACGTACTTCACCGACCACCGGTCCTGGCAGGATCTGCGGAAGGCGGACCGGCGGGCGTACCGGGAGCGCAAGCAGGAGGTCGTCGAATTCCTGCGGGGCTTCCTGGCCGAGCGTCATCCGGGCCTCGAGGAGCGGATCGAGCTGGTGGACGTGGCGACGCCGGCGACGACGGAGCGGTACACCGGCAACACCTACGGCAGCATCCTGGCCTGGAAGGCGTTCTCCGAGGCCGACGACGTGTCGACCGCGCTGGTGGACCGGGACCGGATGCGGCTGCCGGGGCTGAGCGGCTTCTCGATGGCCGGGCAGTGGACCGGGATGGGCGGCCTGATCCGGGCCGCGACCAGCGGCCGGTACGCGGTCCAGTTCCTCTGCGACGAGCTGGGCCGGGAGTTCCGGGCCTGGCCGAGCGAGGGTGCCGGGCCGTGGCATCCCGGGAAGCTGGGCCGGCTGCCACGACTCGAACAGCGGGGCGACGCCGGGAAGGCGGCGGTGGCCGAATGACCAGAAGGACCATGCTGATCGTCGGCGGAGGGCTCGGCGGGCTCTCCACCGGCTGCTACGCCCAGATGAACGGCTATCGCAGCAGGGTGCTGGAGATGCACGAGATCCCGGGCGGCTCCTGCACGGCCTGGGACCGGGGCGACTTCACCCTCGACTGCTGTGTGAGCTGGCTGCTCGGCAGCGGGCCGGGCAACGAGATGCACCAGATCTGGCTGGAGCTCGGCGCGCTCCAGGGCAAGCGGATGCGCAACTTCGACGTGTTCAACACGGTGCGCGGCCGGGACGGGCGGACGGTCCACTTCTACTCCGATCCGGACCGCCTCGAAGCGCACCTGCTCGCCCTCTCCCCCGGCGACGCCCGGGTGATCCGCGACTTCTGCGCCGGGCTGCGGACCTTCCGCAAGGCACTGGCCCGCTACCCGTTCCTCACCCCGGTCGGGCTCATGGGCCGCCTGGAGCGCTGGCGGATGCTGGCGTCCTTGGTCCCCTACTTCAACGTGATCCGGCGCTCCATCGGCACGCTGATGCGGGACTACTCGCAGCGCTTCCGGGACCCGCTGCTGCGCGAGGCGTTCAACTTCATCCTGTACGAGAAGCATCCCAACTTCCCCGTGCTGCCGTTCTACTTCCAGCTCGCGGCGCACGCCGACGCCTCGGCCGGTGTCCCCGAGGGCGGCTCGCTGGGCCTGGCCCGCTCGGTCGAGGAGCGCTACCGGGGGCTCGGCGGCGAGGTCATGTACAACGCCAGGGTCGTGGAGATCCTGGTGGAGAACGACCGGGCGGCCGGGGTCCGGCTGAGCGACGGCACGGAGCTGCGGGCGGACATCGTGGTCTCCGCCTGCGACGGGCGCACCACGCTCCTCGACCTGCTGAAGGGCCGCTACCTCACCGACACGTACCGGGAGCTGTACACCCGGACCATCACGGAACCCGACATGGTCTTCCCCGGCTACCTCACGGTCTTCCTGGGGCTGCGCCGGCCCTTCCCGGACGGCGAGCCCTGCACCACGTACCTCCTGGAGGACGCGGTCGCGGAACGGCTCACCGGCATCCGGCACCCCAGCGTCAACGTGCAGTTCCGCAGCCGCCACTACCCGGAGCTGTCGCCGCCGGGCACCTCCGTGGTGTACGCCACGTACTTCTGCGACATCGCGCCGTGGCGGGAGCTGAGCACCGGTCCCGAGCAGTTCACCCGAATCCGCCGCGGCGAGGAGCTGCACACACTGCCGGTCGGGCGCGGGCGCGACTACCAGCGGGCCAAGCGGCAGGTGCGGGACACGATCGTGGACTTCCTCGACGAGCGGCACCCCGGGCTGCGGGACGCGATCATGGTGCGGGACGTGTCCACCCCGCTCACCCAGGTCCGCTACACCGGCAACTACGACGGCACGGTGCTCGGCTGGCAGCCGTTCGTGGACGGCGGCGAGACCGTGGAGCAGGAGGTCAAGCGACACGGTCCGGGACTGCCGGGGCTCGCGGACTTCTATCTGTCCGGCGTCTGGGCCACCACCGGCGGCCTGATCCGGGCCGCGGCCTCGGGACGGCACGTCATGCACTTCGTCTGCCGCGACGACGGGCGGCCGTTCACCGCCTCCGTCGACGACAGCGCCCCTCTCCCCGTACAACTCATCGAACCCGCAGGAGCGACCCCGTGAAGACCGAGAAGTGGATCGTCAGCGAGCACACCGACGGCGTGCCGGACGTGGACCGGATGTACGTGAAGGTGGTGGAGGAGCTCGACACCGACCTGGCCGAGGACGAGATGCTGCTGCGCACGCGGTACGTCTCCGTCGACCCGTACCTCCACGGGATCGCCCTGGACACCCCGGTGGGCGACCACATGGGCGCCGACTCGATCATGGAGGTGCTGGCGGCCGGACCGCGGGCGATGTTCGGCGTCGGGGACCTCGTGCAGGGCTTCGGCGGCTGGCGCACCCACCTGGTCAGTAACGGCGCGGGGGCGCTGTGGCAGACCGGCACGTTCCCGATGGTCTTCCCCGCGTACCGGAAGCTGGACCCGGCCCACTACGACGAGGCGCTGCCGCTGAGCACCGCGCTCGGCATCCTCGGCGGCGCCGGGATGACCGCGTGGGGCGCCCTCACCACCTTCCTGGCCGTACGACCCGGCGACACGGTCCTGATCAGCGGCGCATCCGGCGCGATCGGCACGCTGGTCGGGCAGCTGGCGAAGCGGGCGGGCGCGCGGGTGGTGGGCACGACCGGTTCGCCGGAGAAGGCGGCGCGGCTGACGGCGCTCGGCTTCGACGCCGTCGTCGTCTTCCGGCACGGCGGGGACCCGGCGCAGCTCCGCGAGGACCTGGCGAAGGCGGCTCCTGGCGGCGTCGACCGGTACTTCGACAACCTCGGCGGGGTCATGACCGACACCGTCTTCACGATGCTCACCGTGGACAGCCGGGTCGCGGTGTGCTGGCAGTGGGCGAGCCAGGTCGGCGGCGAGTGGACCGGGCCCCGGCTGCTGCCGTACATCATGTTCCCGCGCACGACGATCCGCGGGATCTTCGCGCTGGAGTGGTTCACCGAGGACAACTGGGCGGCGCTGCACGCCGAGCTGGGGCCGCTGGTGCGCGCCGGCGAGATCCGCTACCAGCAGACCGTGCACCACGGCTTCGACTCCATTCCCGCCGCCTACCGCAGCCTGTACACCGACCGCGCGGCGTCCTTCGGCAAGGTGCTGGTCGAGCTGTGAGGCGCGGCCACACCCGGGCGCTCACGGAGGGCCCGAGCCCGGCCGACGCGCACGAGCCAGTCCTGCCGTACCCCGACGGCTGGTTCTCGGTGGCGTTCTCCTCGGAGGTGGTGCGGGGGGCGCTGCTGACCCGGCCGCTCCAGGGCGAGGACGTGGTGCTCTACCGGCTCCGCGACGGCGAGGTGCGGGCGGTCCGCCCGTACTGCCCGCACCTGGGGGCGCACCTCGGGCTCGGCGCGCTGGAGGGCGACGAGCTGCTGTGCCCCTTCCACCGCTTCGCCTTCGGCCCGGACGGCGCCTGCACGCGGACGGGGTACGGCACGCCCCCTCCGCCGTCCTCGGACCTGACCCTGCTGCCGGTGCGCGAGGTCGACGGCGCCGTCTTCGTGTGGCGGCACCACGACGGGCGGGCTCCGGACTGGGAGCTCACGCCCTGGCACACGCTCGGGACGCGGGCGCCGCGGTTGGCCGCGTGGGAGATGGCGGGGCACAGCCAGGACGTGGTCGAGAACACGGTGGACATCGGGCACTTCACGCCGCTGCACGGCTGGGGCGCGTCGGAGGTAGCCGAGCCGGCGGTCTTCGAGGGGCGGTCCTTCCGGATCTCGGTGCGCTCCGAGGAGCGGGTGCCGCTGCTGGGCGCGAGTCCGCTGGAGGTGACGCTGGAGGGCAACGGGATCAGCCGGGTGCACGTGTGCACGGCGCTCCCTCGGTTCGGGGTGCGCACCTGTGCCGTATACACGACCACGATGATCGCGCCCGCGGCTTTCCAGCTGCGCCAGACGAGCCGCTTCGAGGTGGCCGAGCCGACCGCCCTCCCGGCCCCGCTGGCCCGCTGGGTGAGCGGCTCGGTACACCGGCTGCTGGCGGGTGTGATGTTCCGGGGCAACTGCGCTTTCGTGTCCCAGGACTTCCCGGTCTGGGCGACGAAGCGGTACGTGTCTCCGCCCCGGCTGGCCCGCGGCGACGGCCCGATCGGCCCGTTCCGCCACTGGGCCCGGCAGTTCTACCCGCCGGACCGGCTGCGGGCGCGGGTGCCGTCGTCGGTGATGCGGGGAGCGGCCGGGGAAGCGGAGAACAGGGTGACGTAGCCTGGCCGCTCCGAGAAGCCGGGGGCGGGGGCTTCGCCGGACGGGAGGACGGGGCGGTTCGGATGACGGCGGGGCGTCAGGCGCTCCGCCGCGCCTGGTGCTCTTCGAGCGCGAGGACCTGAGGCACATCTCACCGGCGCGGAGTGGACCGACGACGAAGCCTTCGCCGCCTACGGGCTCGATGACTCCACCATCACCGCGCTTCGCACCTGAGCCCTGGAATGGGCCGACGACCTGGCAGGCCGTTTACTCGAAGAGACGGGCCTTGACCCCGGAGTTTGAACACATCTATGCGGCTTGGGCCAGGGTAGTTGATAGTGGGTGGAAGGTGGTCTCGTAGGCGATCGGGGAGCGTTGTCCGAGGTGGGAATGCCGGCGTCGGGTGTTGTATCGGGTCAGCCATCGGAAGGCGTCGAGCCGGGCCTCACGCTCGCTTGACCAGCCCCTTCGCCCCTTCAGCGTCTCTCTTTTGAAGGTCGCGTTGAACGACTCCGCCAGTGCGTTGTCCGCGCTGGACCCGACCGCGCTCATGCTCTGACGGACCCCTGCTGACCTGCAGGCTTCGGCGAATTCTCGGCTCGTGTATTGGGCGAGTTCAACCGGTCGATGCATCACCGCCCCGGCCAGGCTCCCGCGGGTCCGCTCGGCGGCGGCCAGGGCGTCGGTAACGAGTTCGGTCCGCATGTGATCGGCGACTGCCCACCCCGCCAGGCGTCTCGAGCAGAGGTCGATGACGGTCGCGAGACAGCAGAACTTTCCGCCACCGATACTCAGGTAGGTGATGTCGCCGACGTACTTCGTGTTCGGGGCCGTGGCGGTGAAGTCACGCCCGATCAGGTCCGGCGCCTTCGGCGCGGCCGGGTCCGTGACGGTGGTACGGTGCCGACGCCGCAGCCGGACGCCCTCGAGCCCGATCGTCCGCATGATCCTCGCAACCCGCTTGTGGTTGACCGCCTGGTCGCCGTCGTCGCGGAGCTCAGCGGTGATCCTCGGAGCGCCGTAGGTGCCGTCGGAGTCCTCGTGGACCTTGCGTATCCGGGCGGCGAGTTGGGCGTCAGCGGCCTGCCGGGCCACCCTGGCAGGGCGGTCCGGCGCCAGTAACAGAAGCTCGAGCGGGAGATCCCGAGAATGTCACAGAGCCGCTTGACGCCGAACCGGCGCTGATGATCTTCAACGAACTGGCAGCGGGTCACCAGCGCGTCTCCGTCGCGAAATACCGGGCCGCCTTGCGGAGGATGTCGCGTTCTTCCTCCAGCTCGCGGATCCTCTTGCGCGCGGCGGCCAGCTCCGCCTGAACCACCTCTCCGCCAGGCTGCGGCGCGGCCGCAGATGCGGAGTGGGCGCCGGCACGGCGTCCGTCGGCGGCCCGGATCCAGTTCCGCAGCGTCTCGGTGTTCACCCCGAGATCGGTGGCAACCGACTTGATCGTCGCTCCCGGACGCGACCGGTAGAGCGCCGCCGCGTCCGCCTTGAACTCGGTGGGATAGTGCTTCATCCCCACAGGGACTCCGTTCTCCCGGACCATCAAGATCCAAGTCTCTCCGGTGTCCAAACTCCGGGGTCAGGGCCCGTCCCCAACTGGTCCCCAAAAATGATCAAGGGCCGGTTTCGGATTGCTCCGAAACCGGCCCTGACCTACGACTGTCTCCAGTCGGGACGACAGGATTTGAACCTGCGACCCCTTGACCCCCAGGAGTAAGGGTCAAGGGTATTTTCTGGATATAGAGGACTTAATCCGGGCGCGAGTTGTGCGTGTAGGCATGCCTCGTGCACCACCGCGCGTAGCGTGTGGTCCCCAACTGGTCCCCACGCGCCCCCTTCCCATTGTCCGGCCGACGCCTCGCGCGAGCACCTCAAGCTCCTTCGAGATCGCAACCCTCCGACCACCTACGGGGTCATCAGGGTGGCCCCGGGGCCGGGTCATAGGGTTGAGGACCTCCGCTGCCGTTCCCACGTAACAGCCAAGAGTGCGCTCGCTCGGTCACGCAGCAGTCCACGCCAGCCGCGATCTCGGCCTTTGCTTCGACCCTAAGCGGGCGTCCCAGAGCACCCGTTCCCCTCTCCTTCCTCGAACGATGCGGTGCCAGTAGAACCAGCTACTGTGGCGGCGCACCGGATTACTCGGGGAGGGTGACGGGGATGGCAGCCAGCAATAGGTACGGCGCCCTGTGCGCCGCCGAGTTGTGCGCGACTTATGTGCCGCCCGGTGGCGGCATTCTGGTCCGTGGCGAAATCGGCTGGCTTACCTATTGCCCCGACGACGACCCTGCCCTTGGGCCCCGCAGATTCTCGGCCAACCCCGATGAGCGTGACCATGAGCCGATGATCGCCTTCCTTCTTGCTCGCCTTGACGAGGAGGAGGCCACTGCCGGAGCCGCAGGTATCACCCATTGGCGGCATTGGCCGGCCCGTAGTCGGAGGGTCGTCGACGACCACGACGAGCTGGTTGTCGCCTGTCCGCTGCGGGATGTTGCCGATCAGATCGCCACCTGGGACCCAATGTCAGCCGTGGCGAACATCGAAGCCCGCCGTATGGTGCTGGATCTGTACGAACAAGCCGCACTGGGGCCCGCACACAACGCCCTCCGCCAGGCGGTACAGGCGCTGGTGATGACCTACCGCGATCATGTCGACTACGACATCTCATGGACTCTGCGCCAACAGCTGTAGTCTCGCGCCCCGAGTCAGGTGGACCGTACAGTCGGGTAAGTGCGATACGAACAGAAGGCATTGCTGCCACGCCCTGGAACGTTCGCTGACGAGAAGGCCCTCGGTGCCTTCGTTCTGGGCAAGTTGGACCAGTGGTTCCACATTGAGGAGCAGGTGCCGGGATGCTATTGGACCGGCGAGAAAACCCGAATCGACGCCGTGCTGAAGCCGCGCGATGCGGACGGCTGGCACGATGCCGAGCCGGCCGTCGGCATCGAGTTCAAGAACCCGACTCCGGACACGGGCACCGGCGAACGCTACGGCTGGGTCGCACAGGCCGTCGGATACACCCACTGCCAATGGCAGGGATACGACAGGCTCGGCATCTTCCTCTGCCCCTCCCCTCTCAGTTGGCTCCTGTCTCGCGCCAATCAGGTCGCCACCGCCCGTCAGCGACGTATCAGCCCTGAAGCACTCGAGGAGGAACGTCACCGAGTACGTGAGTACGGACGCCGCTTCGGCAAGGAGTACACCGACGCGTACGTGGACCGTGAGGCGCTGCTCGAACATCGACGCCGCCTCGCTGATCTGGCTTACGAGGAGTTCACCGCTCGCGCAGACGGGTATGCCAACGCGGACGAACGGGAACGCGAGCATGACCTGCGAATGGCCAAGGAGCTGACCCACCTCCTCGGGCAGCTCAGTGTCGGAGAACTCATGCCCTACGAGGACAGCGGCTGGACACTGACGCGGTCCGGGGTGCGGCTGTGGAGCGAGCGCGAGGGCGTGGCCAAGGTCCCGTACAAGCTGCGTCCGCGCATAGGTTCGCAGCGAGACAGACACTGAAGCCGGCCGGGGCATGGCGACGCACTCAACTACGAGGACACGCACCGCAGGTGATGCAGCACATGGATGGGCTGGTTGCCGTTGGCCGCGGATGGTCTGTTGTCGTCACATTGGCTGTGCGCGCTGTCGGATTCGTCGTGTCTCGAGCGCCTAGCCACGCCCCTGGGAGCGTACTGCCGTTACCGAGCGGCTCAGCGTTGCTCGCTACGCGACAGTCGGAGCCACCAGCTAAACCGTAGGTGATGGGCCGCACGGTACTTCGAGATCGCGCTCTGCGATCCGACGTTTCCGAGGCGTAGTTTGCCGGGCCGGTGCCGTCGGTCCGTGGGTGGTGGCAGGATGCCTCGTCATGGCAACGAGAGATGGCAGCGACGAGACGTACGTCGTGGGGCTGTGCAACCGGATTCTCGGGGAGAGTGCTCTGACGCAGCACAGGTTCGACTGGCTGCTGGGAGATCCCGGAGCGGGCCGCCGACGAGTCAAACTGCCGGTCGACGCCTACTGGCCCGGGCATCAGCTGGTGGTCGAGTACCGCGAACTGCAGCATGACCAGCCGACGCCTCATTTCGACAAGCCGGACCGTCTCACCATCAGCGGTGTCCACCGTGGCGAGCAACGAGCCCTGTACGACGCCCGGCGCGATACGGACATTCCCGCGCACGGGCTGCGCCTGGTCATTATCCGCCCGTCCGATCTGGATGCGGACAACCGCGGACGACTGCGCCGCAGCGAAGAGTCCGACCTCGCAGCGCTGCAGAAGATCCTGGCTCGCGACAGTGACGAGGACCGGGTCACCGAGACCTTCCGCAGCTGGCTCCTGGCCGCCGGCTGGACACCCGTCGCTCCCACGGACCGGTGGACCGACCTGGAAGCCGTACGCGGCGAGGAACGGCTGATTTGCGAGGCCAAGGGCCGCACCAGCGAGAAGGGCATCGACGCCGACATCGCCTACGGCCAACTACTACGCCGCATGACGAGCCAGGACCCACACACTCGCTACGCCCTCGTCGTACCGTCCTCCTCCGCCAAAGCCGCCACACGCGTCCCGGCCCACGTCCGCTGGCTCCTGCGCATCGACGTGTACGAGGTGACAGACGACAACCGGGTACGCCAGCTGACCCACTGATCTGTACCGGGTTGCGTCAGTATCCGCTGCACCGTCTAGCGGCTTCCTGGCTCCGCGCCCTGCGCGTCGCCGCCTCGTCACACGATTCGACCACCAAGATCGTAACGCAGAGTTGCCGTCCCCGACGGTCGATCCGAGACCCGTCGGCTGCTGGAGATCGCATGCCGCGTGACACGACCAAATGCGAGAATGCGGCTCCTGGCCGGGGCGTTCCACGGCTCGAAGCCGGGGCTCCGGCACCGACGAAGCGGGGGTAGCCATGGCCTCGGCCATGTGTCCATTGTGCAGTGACGACGAGGACATCGAGGTGGGCCGTACACTCGACGGCGAGGGGCGGCTCGTGAAGCACCGGTGCGGGTTCTCGTGGGAGCACAAGGCGCCCGTGGTGTCCGAGCCGAACCCGGCCCGTTCCTTCGGGGAGCTCAAGTCCCGTTTCCCGAAGGCCGAGGACGTCGATCCCGAGCAGCTGGAGCGCGTGGCCCGGCTGAAGGAGCGGTACCTCGCCGACAAGCCGGAGCGGGACCCCGACGTCGCGGCCTACTGGGCAAAGTACCAGCGGATCTTCTCGGCGGATGGGCTGTGGACGTGCGACCCCCGCGTTCTCAAGGACTTCGCCAACTCCGAGATCGGCGGCCGCGGAGGCGACACGTCAGACGATCGAGCACCTCCTGCGCGGACCCGAGGGCGTGCCGCTCGAAGACCGGCTCGAGCAGCTGCTGTCCGGCGCCAAGCCCTTCGCCATGACCGGATTCAAGGAGGCCCTGCTCACGAGGGTTCTCTGCGTGATGGACCCCGACCGCTTCCTGACCATCCTGAAGTACACGACCGAGGCGGGCAGCAAACGCGAGATCGCGCGAATGGTCTACGGCCTTGAGCTGCCGGCGCCCGAGTCGGTGAACTGGACCCTCGGCCGGCTCATCCTGTGGAGCAACGACCTCCTGCTCGACCTCGCCGGTGACGGCTTCGCCAACCAGCAGCACGCCGCCGCGTTCTTGTGGTGGGCCAAGGATCAGCTCGGAGGGCGACCGGCAGCATAGAATGACCGGACAATTTGACGCCCGGCTCGGGGGTAATTGGTGGACGGGCACAGTCCCACATGGTCGTAGAGATGGCAGTGCCGGCACCTCCCTCTTCCCTGCTCCAACCTCGACCGACTACAGGAGCCCTCCGAGAAGCCGGCACCAGAACCACGCCGCGACGACCTGGCGCGTCGTTCACGTACTCGCTGGGATGCAGTGAGGCCCGTCGCACGCTCTCACGCAGGTGCGTCAGGCTCTCCCTCTGACGACGTCTCGGACAGATGTGCCTCAAGAACCCGGCGGACTTCTGCCAGCTGCGTCTCGGCACGCAGCAGAGTAGTGATCAGCTTCGAGTGCCCGGCTTCCACAGCCGGTTCGACGTCGGCGTCACCGGCGTACGTTGCGAGGGTGCGTGCCAGCTCAAGCACGGCGTCCCGCGCAGCTCGTTGTTCGTCCTCTTCGAGATGCTCCGAAAGCGTGAGCCACTTCGCCTCCTTGTCTGCGGCTTCCCTTTCGGCAAATACGACGATCTCGCGTACTACGCGGCGGACGGCATCCTCAAGGACCAGTGCGTTCCGCAGCAGCGGTGTGGCGACCATGTCGTCCTGACCGGGCTCATGCCCAGACGGGAATATCCGGTAGAAGCCCCAGGGGTCTTGGGGCTCGCTCAGCCGTTCCAGCGCTCTGAATACGGGCTCGAACGCGTCGAGCGGCGGATTGGGCATGGGGAGTGCCGACCGGTGTTTCCAGAGCTCGAGGACGGCGGCCACCGTTTCACGTCGTATGTCGTCGGCCTCCGCCTCAGGGGCACTTTCCGCACGGATGATCAAGTCGCTGATGTGATGGGCCATCCATCGGCCCAGAACATCGTGATCCGAGAGGCCAGCGGCGATTTCTTTGCCCAGTTCGAGAGTCTGCTCAAAGCTCGCCGCATCCTCCGGAGTCATCGAAGAGGTAAATCTTGTAGGACCTTTCGCGTGGGGGAAGGGATTCGTCATCGTCTGGGTCGCACCTCACCGAAAAGGGTTGACTGTGGTCTTTGTGAGTACGGTCGATCATCACTTCGACGATCATGCTGCGACCGGTTAGGGAAAGGAGTTCCTGAAGGGCATCACATCGGATTTCCAGCCGCTGTCCCTCAGTTCCTGTCACTCGGTCCGAACGGGTCGCGGCCGTGTCGTCCCAGACGGTGCTGCGGAGGGCGGCGCCATCGGCACGAGTCCATTCGCGCATATCTGCGTCCGGTTCCAGCCCTAGCAGACCGACGAATTCGTCTGCGGGCCGATATGGCGGGTACCTGACCCCAGCAGCGAGCGGGTCTCTGTTGTCCTGACCTTCGCGGCCGTCCGGGACGACAATCCAACCGGTCAGCTGGAAGCCTTGGGCATCGAACTGGTAGTCGCCGTCGTCGGCGTCCGGGATGCGATACGCCATGTACGAAGGGGCGGTCTGCAGGGCGAGTGCGAGCGCCCTGGCCTTTTCGGGATTGACCAGAGCGCTGCGGATCAGGACTTTTTGCGCGGCCTCGTAGCTCGTGTCGTCGGAGCTTTCCCAGACCGTGACCCATCCGTCGCTCGCCAGGAGATGCTCGCTGAAGTGCCGGCTGTTCAACTGCCAGATCCATTCGGGCTTTGGTGAGTCGTATAGCCCCTCGAAGATGCTCTGCGGCGAGGGGTCCCGCCGGTCGGCAAGCCATCTGCCGTCGCCGCGCGTGAGACGGAAGTCACTGAGCCAGTCGGTGAACAAGTCGGTGTCCGCCTCGCTATCCCGGTACACGGGATTCGTCTTCAGCAACTCCCCGGCGACGGTCCACAAGGCATGGGTGGAAAGATAGAAGTCCAGATCGTCCGCGTCCGGCCACGCCCTACGGTGGGCGAAGGTGCTTCCTTCCCTGTACAGCTTCAGGGTGTGGCGCGGGTCGTCCTCGTGGGCGCCACGGTAGGAGAGCTGCCAGGTGGCCGTGATGGTGTGCCCGACGAGTCGCAGGACCGTCTCCTCGGATATGCCGACAGCTGCCCCGAGCGGCTTGCACCAGCGATCGCTGAAGTCCCAGAAGGAATGGAAATCGCTCGGTTCGAGTGCGAAGGAGCCTCCCTCATCCGTCTCATTCAGTGCTCTTGCCCTGCGTTCCGCCCATGACTGGCTGATAACCTCTTTCGGGCTGTTGATCGCGCGCACGATGTCGAGTTCGTTAGCTGTCAGACTCCCGAAGCCGGAAGCGACCAGGGCGAGGCAGATCACTTTCGCGCTTTCCTGCATAACGACATGCGGTCCATCGTCGAAGATCGCCTTCCGCAGCAGCGGCTCGAATTCTGCGAGTCCCTGGTGCGTTGCTGTGTTCTGAGCGGCACGCGCGAGGGCGAAGAGCAGCCATTGGAGGGCGTGTCGGCCATAGAAGGGCAGACGGGCGTCGTGGAACGGGGTCACGTCGAGAGTTCCCAGCGCGAAGCGCTGCAGCGCGTCGAGTTCTTCTTTGCAGCCGAGTTCGACGAGAAGTCGGACGCAGTGCGCGGCCCGCCACCTTGCATCGTGCTCGGGGTCGCCGAGGACCGCCCACAGATAGCCTGCGAGGCATTCTGCGGTCTTTGCCGGTTTGGCGGGAAGATCGGTGAACACGCCGTCGGCTGAGTCCTCGGGGGCGAGGCCGGCAAGCATGGTCCCGAAGTCGTCCAGGACGACCTGCGCCTGTGCACCCGTGAGACGTGGAGCGATCCGGGCTGCCAGGTGGTGGCACTCCTCGGCGAGGAACGTAGCAGGCTGGGAACCGAGTTCCCGAAGTGCGGTTCCGAGCAGATCCGCATCAGGCATGCTGGCCAGGTCGGCGAGGCTCTGTAGGTCGATCGGCTCGTAGCCCTTGGTCGTCAGCTCCCGGCTGAACCGCTTGGCGACTGTGGCCGCAACATGACGCAGCTGCTGGCGTGCGGCCAGGGGAAGCAAGCGTAGATCGGTCAGCTTCTTGATCAGATGGGTGTAGTCGAAGGTGCTGAGGTGGGGATTGGAGTGAAACGCGGCGAGCATGTCGTCGAGTTCACGCAGGGGCAGAGCGACCGCTCGGTCGATGACCTGCTCCATATGCAGCAGGCGATCCGACCCTCGTACTAGTTGGCGGGCCCTCTCGAAGCCCTCGTCGGTGGAGAGGTCACACACTCCGAGGGCGTCCTCCAACCGTCGCAGACGCGCCGCTCGCTCCTCGTCCTCCTCGCTTCGAGTCCATCGGGGAGAGCTGTAGCCGGATGGCTCCGGGAGCGCGAGGTGGCGAGATCCAACGGAGAACAACGTTCCGGAAAGGTCAATGCTCAATTCGCTGGCGGTCTCGTCAAGCCGTTCGAAGGTTTCCCTGCCGAAGCGATGTGCCCGCAAGAACTCGCCCAGCGTCCCTGCGATGCGCTCCCCTTCGCTGGGAGCCTCGCGCATGGCCCGTTCGACGAGGCGGAGGGCGCTGACACGGTGCTCGCCGAACGGCACCATCGCCAGAGCAGTAACCGCGGGCGGAGCGAGCAGGCCCGCTTCTTCGTCGAGCAGTGCCTGGATGAACGGACCTTCAGAACACAGGCGACGGTCGCGCCAACGGGAAGCAACAGCCATCGCAGTCGGAGGGCTCAACTGGCCCATGACGCTGACGACCGTGGAGTAGTCCAGTCCGTCCCCTAGGTAGGGCTGAAGGCTTTCCGTGAGCTGGGCAACGCGATACGCCCGGCGATCGTCCTGGTGGTTTCCCTCAGAGGCTCGGCGTGCCACAGCAAGGAGGGCCCGCCACAGCACGTGGACATCGTCGCCCACTCGCTCGGTCAGGTCGATCGCCCGGGTGAAGTAGGCGTGAGACTCGCTCGTGTCGAATCGCTGGATGGCGCGAGCGAGTTTGACCATCTGCTCCGCCTTGTACTCCGCGCTGTCCTGCGCGGCATCGAGCGACGTGGCGACGGCCTCCGCGAGTTCGACGGCAATGTGCTGTATTTCGTCGACGGGGGCCGCTGCTCGAACGGCGTCGATCAGTGCTCCGTGTGCAATGTGCTTGTGCGTGACCCGGAGCCAGTCGAGCAGGAGTCGACGTGTCATCTCGGACGAGCCGAAGGCGAGAATCCGGACCCCGAGGCGCGCGATGCCGCGGTACAGGAAGTACGGCAGCTCATGTCCGCCCTGCTTGCCCGGTATGGCGGCCGTGAGTTCTCGGAACCGAACCTCTGCGTCGCCGGAAGCTCCGAGTAGGCAGTCCATCCACAGGCTGGCCCAGGCGCCGAGGGGCACGATGCCCTTCTTGTGGTCGTCCAATGCCCTCGAGTACGTATGGGGGTGCTGCCGCGCATCGAGGACATCGCTGCCCGCGATCGCGTCCACATCGAAGGGCTGCCTCCGAATCCTCGACAGCAGCGCGAAGCCACACAGCAATGTGAGTGTGTCGCTGTTATGGCCATAGCGGCTCCCTGCGCCCCGGCCCAGGTCGTCAGGCAGATTGAGACACAGGATCCGTTCGGCCTCAGCATCCGACAGCAGGCCATGGCGCAGGCCCATGGCGATAATCCAGCAAACCGCCGGAAGCGCCTTGTTCTCCTCCGCAAGACCCGGATGCCGGCGAAAGGAGACGGGTCTGCGTTGGCGCTTCAGCCTGCGCACCAGGTTCTGCGCAAGCGGTGCCTGGCACACGAGGTTGGCCTGCCAGGCCGCGTAGGCGACGGCGAACTGGAGGTACTTCGAGCGCGCGGCCGCGTGGCCGAGGGCCTCCAGCTCCTCGACACGACCTGAGTCCGCAAGCCGGGTGGCGATGATCTCTCCGGCTTCGAAGCCCACCCGATTGGGGCGCCAACGGGTCAGGTACTCGACGCACGCCTCCACGCCGAGGGTGTTGAGGTACCCGAAGGCGACTTCAGCGATGTCCGTCGCGGCGACGCGGTAGCAGTGAGGATGTCCCTCGTCCGGCTGCCGCACCCATGCCCTGAGCCACTCCGCCGCGCTACGCAGCCGACTGAGTGCGAAGTCGGCCTGGCCTGCCGCGAATGAGAGCAGAGCGCCCTCGAAGTGAAGATTGGAGCCTGGCCAGTCCGCGGCAAGGCTGCGGTTCGCGACTATGTCTTCGACCGTGCTGGCGTCCAGGAAGGCGCCCGCAAGGTCGGTGTTGCACCTCAGCAGATGAAGCCGGCGGGAGTGACCGGCAGCAAGGCTTCCAGCCTTGACGGCCAGCCGGGCCGCCTCCCACTCCTTTCCCACGCGCAGCGTGGCCTTGAGGGCGAACTGGGCCCGCTGCTGAGCAATCTCCCGTTGCTCCAGATCGTCGCCCTCTGGCAGGGCGCCGTCGGTCATCGCCAGCTCAACCAGGGTGTCAACCTGTCCGGCCTCCCACAACAGTTGCGGCAGAGAGGCCGCTACATACGGTTCAATTGCAGCGAGCGGTGTCAGGCGGGCGATGAAGTCGATCAAGGACTGGCCGGTCGGGTGATATCTCGTACGAAACCAGGTCTCGGTAGGCTCGTCACGGAACTGCAAGCTGTCACCATCGACAAGCAGCGGGCGTCCCAGATCCGCTGCAAAGCTGTGGATCAGCGCAGCCGGCACCCCGCACAGTTCAGCTAGAACCCCTACGGGAATCCTCGGCCGGAGTGCGGCCATGGCCTCGCACAATCGGTCGATCTCGACACTCAGGTGGTGGTTGGCGTCCTTACAGCGGTCCACCAGGCTCTGCAGGAGTTCGTCGAACAAGGGAACGTCGGGCTGCCTCGCTTCCCCGAGGGAGGCGAGACAGGAGTCGAGGTCCGATGCCGTACTGAGAACAAGGGCCTGGATGCGAGGGTTGCCGCCGGTGCGACGCTGGAACTCGGCCGCCTGCGCCTCCGTGACCGCGCCGAACACCGATTTCAGATGCTTCCTGGATTCGGAAGCACCAAATCCCGCAAGCTCGATCTTGTGGACACCAGGCGGCGGTTCGAGCAGATCGACGCGTTCGGTACGGCACAACATGACGAGTCGCACGTTGTCAGGCAGGGTCTCCCGCAACAGGTCTACGACGAAGGTGCGCTCACCACCGTCTCTCGCGATGAGAGCCGCGTTGTCGGCCGCGTCCATGACAAGGACCAGGAGCGCACCAGGGGCCGAGGCCGCGACGGCCGCTGCTGCGCCCCTGACTCTGACCATGAACGCGTTCGCGTAGTCGGCCGGCTGGGCTGTACCGGCCGGAATCAGCGGATCGCACAGAGCATGCGCAGCAAGCTCGTTGGCCAGCTGGACCAAACCTTGCTGATGCTGATGGCGAGGTGAACTGGAGCGTCGGTACCCACCGTTCCCGAAGCAGTCATAGACGAGGGCGACGGATCCGGTCGGCAAGTTCCGTTCAATCTGCGTGGTGAGCACGGACTTCCCGACGCCGCCGGCCGCGTGAACAATGACCGCCCGCTGGGCGGACCCCACGATGTCCTCGGCGATCGTGCGAGTCTGCGGAGTCACGATGACGTGCCCGGGCCGTTCAATAAGGTTCGGAGCAGGTAGGGCGCGCTCCGGGGAAACCCCGAGAGTGGTAAGCACAGTGGAGCGGTCGACGACGTGGTCCGTCTCGAGTGAACTCGCCCGTCTCGCGATCATCTCCTTAAGCAGAAGGTGATGAACGTCGGGGGCGCCGGGCAGAAAACCGGCCAGATCCAGCCGAAACAGTCCTTCGAGCCGCAGTAGGCTCGGAGCCGTGGGATCCACCTGCAGCCGCTTGAAGAACTCGGCTTCGCCGTCCGCATCCTCTGAGAAGCCCGCATACTGTTTGAGGAACCTGACCTCGTGGGCGCACGCGCCAGGCTCACCGCCTGCTGCCAGGATCCCGATCGCTCGTAGTACGGAGTCACGGACAGGTCGATTGGAAAGAAACTCGAAGGTCACCTGCCGCTCAAGCCCCGGCGACTCCAGACGGATCTGCCGGAACTTCTCCGCGAACCCGCTGACCGTCCTTGCAAAACCCGACACGGTCCACTCCTCTGTGGCCCGCGCCGTTGAATGCTTCAGTTGCCTATACACCACACGGTTCGCTTCGCGAAGCCCAGGTGCGCCGTAGTACTCGGCGATATCAATGACGTCCTCACCAACGCGACCCTCCGTGTCGTCGTGCGACACGCCCTCGATGGCGATGGCAGTCAGATCCGCACCAGGGAGCAGCAACTTCAGCGACTGCCGAGCGGCCCAGTGATAGTGGAACTGATCACCATCCCGGCTGGCACGCAGAAGATCGGTGTCAGCCATGCCCACTCCCGGCAGACATCAGAGCGAAGGAACAGGTCAATGGTCTCCTCACATCACACCAGATCTAGACGGCACAACCCGGCAAACGCTACCCACCCTTCCTGAGTCAAGCAACGCGTCCACCGACGCATCGTGTCCGTCTGGATCGGCATGTATCGAAACGACATACAGACGCTACGCCCCAGGGGAGAGCGGTCGTTGTCGCCTGAGCCGGATCGGCCACACCCGGAGAATCTCCGTCCCGCAGAAGCCGCATCATGACCGGCGCCCCGGAATGGATCAGCCCCGAGCTGCCGCACCTGGACCTCTGGCCCCGAAGGCAACGTATTCGCCTAAAGCTCCCTCATGGCTTGCCACGGAGCCCGTTCGTCTATGACGAGGCATCCAGCCGCAATGTCACCCAAGTGGAACCGACCAGCTTGAGGAACGCCTCGCCACGAGCCCCTGACACTTCGGCCACAGAGTGGGCCAGCCGCAGGACGGCGACCGCATCGGCCGTGGCGAGCACGTCCAGCTCCTCGAGTATCAACTGATAGTCGCACGGCAACGCCCCGATTTCGGAGACGAGCACGCGCTCGGCAAAAGAGGCCAGCACGTCCACGGCCAATTCGCGGGGCCGTAGCCGGTGCCTGCTCCAGAGCCGCTCCACCTCGCGCACGTAGTAGTCGCGACGCTTGGGGTGCAGATGGAGGCCGAGATCCGCAGTGACCCTAGCAACGACGGCCTGGACGCTCTCCGACACCTTCGCATGCCATCCCCGCCGGAACGGCTCGCTACTCCGGCCCGCGGCGGCCAGCTTGCAGAGCACCTCGATCGCGTTGTTGAGCGATGCCATGAGAGCCTGGCCGCAGGCAGCCCAATCCTCCTCTCCTGCAGGCTCGTGTCCGCCGGCGGAATCCCGCGTCCACGCCGCCCAACGTGCGGTCGCCTGAGCGTTGTCCGTATGCTGCCGAGCCGTACGCAGGTGATAGATCAGGTTGTCGAAGTCCCATGCCGCCCCGCCGGTCCTGCGATCACCGAGCAGGAAACCAATGTCCAGCTTCCACCTCTCGCGCCACAGCTTGTACGCAGCAGAGACGAGACGTTCGAGGTCGCCTTCGCTGCGCACGCGGGATGGCCACACGTCCGGCACGGGGATGTGCAGCTCTTCGCCCGTGCAGAGCCGCCTGTGCTGAGACAGAGTGAGACACGACCGCTTAAATCGTTCCAGCTCATTGCGCATCAGGTGTCCGTCTCTCCCCTCGGTGCGCCGCACGGATGGGATCTGCGAGTGCTCCTCGCATGTTGAACGCGATGTGGAACGAGGGAAGGATGTCTCCCTTCCTGCGGAAGTCCGTGACCGAGAAGCGCTGCGGAATGAAGGGGACTTCGATGCGGAGCTGGTCCACCCATGCGATGCCCCGCCTGCCGTCCGGAGTCGCCCAGACAACTCTGCCGGTGAACAGCGAGGCTTTGCCGTCACTCCCTGACGCGAGGTAGGTGGAAACGATACGGGACGACAGGTCCTGGGATTCCCTGTCGAGTCTGCGGAACACCTCCTCCGAGGCCCGGTAGGAACCAAGGTGGAAGAGGCTCAGACCACGCAAGAAGTCCAGTCGATAGCGATCGAAGTCGCCTGCGACAGGGATGGCGTCGGCAATGCGCAGGCACTCGTTCCAGTCCGCCTCCGTGAAGGCGAGCATTTGGCGTTCGCCGCGCAGGAACGGCTTTCCGGTCTTAAGCTCCCAGAAGAGATCGAGCAGCAACCGCGAGCAGCGCCAGTCAGCTCGGACCTCGATCGACGCGCGCAACAAGGACTCGACCGCCACCTTCACGCCTTCCGGCCCGCGTCGCGCAGCCGATCGGGCCAAGAAATAGTAGGCGGCCGGATCGTTGTTCTCCGTCAGCGCCGCAAGGTGCTTCGCTTCCAGGGCCTTGTCGTTGAGCAAGCGCGCCATTTCCACGCGCCGCTGATCGTACGTAGCACGCTGGGCGGGGCTAAGCGTGCCGGGATCGATCGAATCCAGGGACGCCTGGGCGTTAGCAAGCAGGTCGATCCGAGTCTCCTCCGAGAGCACACCCGCCTCGACTGCGCGCCTCGTGGTCCACGCCACGACGTCCACAGGGTAGACATTCTCCGGGTCGTACGCCCTCGCCGACAGCGCAGCCCGCGTCACCTCGCTCATCAGTGCCGAGATGGCCGACGCGTTCGACGACTCACCACGCTGTGACAGTTCGAATACCTGGGCGCCATCGGTACTGGCAAGCTCCACGAGCAGGTTGAGTCGCGAGCGCGGAGAGGCGTCGGCCTCCTCGATCGTGGCTTCGAGTAGGTGCTGTACATGGCGGAGCAGCTCAATTCGTTCGGCGGAGCTGCTCACATTGTGTTTCTGCGCCCACAGCACGTGCTCGCGCGTCAGGTTGGCCTCCAGCAGCACCAACCTGTGGTGTGCCGAGCCGCGCCCCTCCCGCAGTTGTACGAACGCATTGGCGAGGTCAAGATAGTGCTCCGCGTAGCGCGTCGAATCTCGAGACTGCGGGCCCATCCCTTCCATCAGGTCGACAACGAACTGGACCTCTTCCCCACCCCCACGGGTGGGCATGGGCCGCAGATTCTCGATCATCTGGCCCGTGACCTCAACCTCCGTGCGGACGTTCAGGTCCTCACGGCCCAGCAGTTCGGCTTCGAGCTGCGTCCGCGCTCCCAGGTACTGACTGCCCCTCTCGTCCTCGGTCCAGCGGAAGATGTCGAAGTTCCGCACCAGTTCGACGATGCGGCTCGATCCTTCCCGGCCGAGGATGCGCAGCACGAGTTCCAGCGGTACGAGGAGACCTCTGCGCCCCGCGACGAGCACCATCGAGGTGAGCCGCTCGGTGGAACTCCTCTCCTCAAAGGAGAGATCGATGAGCTCGGCGTGCGGGCGTTCCGAGGGCGCCAGCGCGTCGACGTTGAACCCAGCGTCGGCCAGCGCCTGTGCGACCGCCCCGAGGCGGGACGAGCCGGTCTCCTGGGTTGCCTTGGAAAGCTTCTCCAGGCCGATCTCGGCTTCGCGCATCTCCATCGTCAAGCCGCGGCGCAGACCGCGCTCCGTCTCAGGCAGGACCCGGTAGAGCAGCGCGAGGAACGAAGAGTCGAGTTTCCCGCCGATGTCATTGGGAACCGGGATGGCGAAGGCGGGGAGCCAGTCCTTGACTCGCGCGACCTCGGCCTCGCTGAGGCCCGAATCGACCCGAATGACTTTCTTGACATGCTGAGGGGGCAGATAGCTGCTTCCGATGATAAGTACGCGCCGACCCCTGGAGCGCAACTGCCGTTGCAGCGTGTAGTACTCGTCTATGTCGACCATGCCGTCCCACACAAGCAATGTGGGGATCGCGTGGTTCTCGTCGGCCCAGGAAGCGAAGGCGTCAATGTCAGCGAGCGTCGGCCGGTCCCCGCGGCGCGACCGGTGGAGAACGGCGGCCTGGCCGGAGCGTGCCACCTGCAGGGCGAGTGAGCACAGCGCTATGGTCTTGCCGGTCGCGGTCTGCCCGGCGATGACGATAGGTTCCGGCATCGACAACTCGTCGAGACTGCTCTGCACACGCCTGAGCAGAACCTCTTCGAAGTCCCGGCGCAGGTTGTAGCCGCTTGCCACCGCCTTCCAGGGCGGAGAGCCCTCGCTCGCCCCAAGAAACGTGCGGAAGCGCTGGTACTTCAGGGCCGACGAGGCGGACGCGAAGGGTTCCAGCAGCTCGTTGTCCACCGGGCGCGCTGCGCCAATCACCCGGTTCCACGTGTTGACGTCCATCTCGGCGAAGCCATCGCCGACTGGGATGAGTCGCTGCCCTGCCATCGCCCGGCCAGCCGACATCCGCTGGAAGCGACCTGACGTTTCCAGTTCGTTCAGCACGGCACTGAAGGTCTCGCTGTGCGCGACCAGCATGCCCCGGTCGATCGCGGCACGTACGAACGTGTCTTCGCGCAGGGCCTCTGTCACGGAAAACAGGTGGGCCTGCCCCGGCTGCAAGCGGTTGACGAAAGTGAAGAGCTCCTGCGTCGTCAGCCAATCACCCGGTCGATATCCCTCGATCACGATCACGCCGCGTGGAGTGACCAGCGTCTCGGCCAAGACTTGGAGCATCTCAGCGGCCCGCGCCCTGGACTCGAGCTCCTGGATGACGTCCGTCGGCGGCCGCTCCTCCTCGGGCAGACCCACCCCGCCGAAGAGGTACCGCACCTGCATCTCGGTGGCACTGCGTGGTTGCCGTCCGAGGAACACCTGGGCAGTCGGGACAACTCTGCGCCACTCGCTGACGAACACATCTGACAGGGATGAGTCGATTCGAGAGGTGAAGACGCCGTTCCAGGGATACTGAGCGGCCTCGGAAAGCCACTCGGGCGGCTCGACGGCGCGGACCGCCCGGTCGAATCGCTCGTACTCGGCCGCCGCGCTGTCGCTCAGCGGCCCCACAGCGCTGGGAATGACTGCGCGCTCGGGATCTGAGGCAGCGTGAAACTCTGCCGACGCCTGCCCCAGCAGCATGAAGGCAGGGCCCGCCACGAGCCTGGAAAGCAAGGTTTGGATTGAAGATTCCATACATGCTCAGAGTAGCGCGTGCCGCCGCGCCAGCCCCCTAGTCGCCGGGAATAGCTGGGCTGGTCTTGTCCTTACTCGAACGGGGTCCGGAGCTCAAAGGCAGCGTGTGCACGCACAGAAGCAACTGGCCGGTCACTACCGCGTGTACGCCGTCACGGTCGCTCGCGGATGCAGCCTGCGTAGCCATCTCTACGTTCTCTGGTGGGGTCTGATGCAGGTTCAGGTGACAGGTTCGGTCACGCGGCCGGAGGGCCGGTGGTGTCATGACGGTTTCGAAGTCGACAGGGCCAGCCGACCAAGTAAGGCTTGTCTGCAGCGTCTGTGGGCAGGTCCTCTCGATCCAGCTCACGATCGTGATCCGCAGCTCCTCACGGGTGACCCACGCGCGGCCGTCGAGGACGTTCTTCTGCAGCAGGCTGAAGAAGGACTCCATAGCTGCGTTGTCGCCCGCCACCCCCACGCTCCCTATCGATCCGGCCATCCGGTGCCGGTCGAACGCACGGACGAACCTACGGGACCGGAAGGTGACGCCGGTCGCCACGACAGCGTTCCAGTACTTGGCAGTCTTCATGGGCGCCTACTTCTGGGGGCGCTTGAGGACTTGGCCCCACGTCGATCCTGCTGGGATTGGCCAGCTTGTAGCGGCCGGCGTCGCCGAACCTGGCGATGGACGAGAGCATGTCGCCCTTCTTGACCGTGTACGTCGCGCTCGTGCCCTGCGACCAGTTCGCCGCCTCGTTGAGGAGTTCGGCGACATGCGTGCGCATGGATGCCATCGCGAACCCCTTTGGGTCCACCTTGTCGTTGGACCATTCGAGGTGGCCGATGAGGCTCTTGGCGGTCCAGCCGTGTGCCCGGCAGATCGCGGCGGCGGTACAGCGGCTGGCTTCGACCACGATCTCCCCATTGCCGCAGGTCAGGAGCAATGCTAGTGCCGAAGGATCTACTGGCTGACCGCTGCTACTTGGCGCGTAGACAAGGGAAAATCGCTGGTCATGGCCTCTCTGGCGGGCGTGGTGGTCGCGTGTGGTCGCACGCTGAGAATGTCAGGCCCTTCTCTGCCTCGTGGAGGCGATCGTCATGCGTACCAGCGCCGGCCGAGGCCGCATCTACCGCCGCTGCGGCTGCAGAGACACCCACCGTCACCAGATAGGTGCCCGCTGTCCACACCTAGTCACAGACAGCACCCACGGAACCTGGGGATTCGCCGTCGATGTCCCCGCCCCAGACCACCGCAGAACGACGGTGCGCCGGGGCGGCTTCACTACCCAGGATGCGGCCGATGAAGCCTTGCGCCGGTTCCTCGAAGGTGAGGCCGGCGGGTTCGACGCGGACCCGAACCAGACCGTCGCCGCCTACCTGGACACATGGCTGGCTGCGAAGGCGCTCGTACTGAAGCCGACCACGATGGCCCGCTACCGCGACTACGTCCGCAACGACCTCGTCCCCGCGTTCGGCACCCTCAAGCTCGACCAGCTCGCCCACCGGCATATCGCGGCCTTCGTCACCAGCCGGTGCCTCGCCACCCTGTCCAGCGCGCTCGGCGACGCCGTCCGCCAGCACCGCCTCCCCCACAACCCAGCCTCTCCCCCGGTGCTGCACCGGCCGCCGTCGCCGGAACGACGGATCTGGACAGCAGAGGAAGCAGCCCGATTCCTCACCCACTGCCATCAGACCGACCCCGAGATAGCCGACCTCTTCGAAGTCCTCATCGGCACCGGCATGCGCAAGGGCGAGGCCCTCGGCCTGCACTGGAACGACGTCCACCTCGACCAGGGCGTGCTCTACATCCGCTGCACACTCTCCGCCGTCGACAACAACCGCCTCGTCCTCACAACGCCCAAGACCCGCTCGAGCAGAGGCTGGATCGCCATCTCACCCCGCGTCGCCACCGCGCTCCGCCGCCGCGCACGATCCGCTCCAAGTCTCCGCGGCGACCCCAACGACCCGTTCGACGGGCTGGTCTTCTGCCAACCCGACGGCCGCCCGCTCGGACCGCACCTGGTACTCGACCGACTCCACCGACTGTCCGAGGAAGCCGGCGTCCCCCGGGTCACGGTCCACGACCTACGGCACCTGGCCGCCACCATCACCATCACCGCCGGCGTCCCACTCACCGTGGTCTCCAAGACGCTGCGGCACTCCACCCTGTCGACCACCGCGAACCTCTACAGCCACCTCACCCAACAGGCCGCACACCAGGCCGTCGACACCATCGACCACGTCCTCAGCGGCGCCCAGCAGCCGGCGGTCCGTACAGACCAGCCCGTGCGGCTGCGACCACCACGCGACCACCTCCACCGCCTCCGCGCAGCCCTCCACAACTCCGCTCCCCCGCACCACCCGCCACCAGTAGGGTCTATCAGGATTCAGGTGTGGTTCGTCTTTTTGGCCTACGGGTTTCTGGTTGGGCTGTGCGGCCTACACTCGTCCGGCGGTAAGGCGGCCG